>CAYZNX010000001.1:0-43253 GCA_964479825.1 uncultured Planctomycetia bacterium
GAAGGCTGGGTTCCTGCAGCCAGCGGGTGGCTGCCAAGACGAAGTCCTTGCCCGAGCGCAGCGCACGCAAGCGAGCACGGGCGAGGTGGATTGGCAGACAGGACCCGTTGACCTTAGAGAAGCAATATTACCTACGTTAACTCACCGGTTACACTAATTCATGCAATCTTATTGTCAAGCCTCATCCTATGTGATATAATCAGTAAATATATGAGCAATGTGCTAAAATTAACTAACCATAACCCAAAGAAAGAGATAGAATTCGAGCTTAAGTTCCTTAGATCTCTTTCGGTCAAAGATAGATTTAAATTAATGTTCAAAAAGACCGAAGAGACGCTCGAGCTTTTAAGGAAAAGTGGACACAGAAGGCCTTCTCAAATCATTAAAAGAACATAAGGTTAAATTTGTAGTGATTGGCGCAACTGCGTTTCCTGTCTATGGGTATGTCCGCACAACCCTGGATATAGATATTTTTATAGAGCCGGCCGAGGTGAATGCCAAAAGGACTTGGTCGGCCTTAAAGGCTTTCGGATATGATGTCAGTGATATAAAAATCAGGGATTTACTTAAGAAAAAGCTGCTTATCCGCCAGTATGCAGTGGAAACCGACATTCACCCTTTTGTTAAGGGAATAAGTTTTGATAGGGTATGGAGAAATAAAATCAGGGCGAAATTCGGCAATACCTTCGTTAATTTCCCATCCTTAAGCGATTTGATAAAAATGAAACGAGCTGCCCGCAGGACAAAAGACCTCGAAGACCTCAAGTATTTAACAAAATTAAAGCGCAAAAAATGATACTGCTCTTCACCTTTGCGAATGAATTTCTTCCTTGACACACCCCCCGCCAACAATATAGAATACTATCGTTCATCTTTAGAACAATATTACCCTCCATGTCATTGCGAGGAGGAGTGAAGCGACGACGAAGCAATCTCTACTTAAATGATTGAAACTCAAGACAAATTTCTAAAACCCACCGAGCATCTACGGAATCTACAATTATTAGAAGAAATATCCCAGGATTCTACCATATCCCAGCGCAAACTTTCCACCCGCCTCGGCGTAGCTTTAGGAGTTACGAATGCCTGCCTGAAAAAGATGATAAGAAAAGGCCATATCAAGGTCAAAGGCATCAATCATAAAAGGATTGCCTATTATCTTACCCCCGAAGGTTTTATAGAAAAGAGCCGCCTGACCTATAATTTTCTACAGCATACAGTTACTTATTATAGAAGCCTTAAGAAAAATATTATTGCAAAGTTTGATTTAATTTCAAAATCAGGGATTAAACGAATATTATTTTATGGCGCAGGAGAGGTGATGGAGGTGGCTTTTATCTGTCTGAAGGAAACAAATTTTGAGCTCGTTGGAATAATAGATGATTCCAAGGATAAGCAGGGGAGAAAGATATTCGGATTCACTATTTTAAAGCCAGAAGATATAAAATCATTAAAACCGGAAGCAGTATTAATTACCTCAATCAGATATAGAGACAAGATCCTTAGTAACTTTAAACAGAATAGGCTGTTGAACGGTTTGAGTATTTCTACGCTATAGATATATATGGATTTATTTAATCGAGCTAATTTAAATATTAAATCTCTGTCGGAGAGGGAGCATGGCTTGGACCTTTCAATTGTGAAGCAGCTGGATACTGCGAAAAAAGTTGCTGTAGATAAGAAAATGCGTGAAGTTTGTAAGCGTATTATAGATGCTAAAAGAAAACATAGCGCAGTCATTTTTATGATGGGTGCCCATGTTATCAGGTCAGGTGTTCAGAATTATATTATCGACCTCATGAAGAAGGGATATATATCATGCGTCTCCATGAATGGGGCCGGGATGATCCATGATTTTGAATTTTCGTTGATAGGAGCTACCACAGAAAGCGTAAGCCGGTATATAAAAGAAGGTCAATTTGGCCTATGGAACGAAACAGGGACATTGAATGATATTATTAATAAGGCTTATGCTGAAAATAGTGCCACAGGAATGGGAGTGGCTGTTGGTAAATATATTGAAGAAAAAAATCTTCCCAACAGGTCTATCAGTATTCTGGCTTGCGGTTATCGTCTTAATCTTCCTGTTACAGTCCATGTAGGTATAGGTTATGATATTATACATGAGCATTCAAATTGTGACGGCGCAGCTACAGGCGCGTTGTCCTATAATGACTTCTTGAAGTTTGTGTCGGTAGTGCAGAATCTTGAAGGCGGGGTGGTCATGAATTTTGGAAGCTCAATAATGGCACCAGAGGTTTTCCTTAAGGCGTTAAGCATGGTTCGCAATGCAGCCAGGCAGAACAGAAAAGAAATCAGGCATTTTACGACCCTTGTTTGCGATATCGCGGATATCCCCGGGGATTTCAGAAAAGAACCGTCAAAGGACGACCCGAAATACTATTTCAGGCCATGGAAGACAATGCTGGTCCGTACGGTAGCCGATGGCGGGGAGGGTTTTTATGTAAAAGGCCGTCATGCCGACACCATCCCGAGTTTATGGAACTCTATTAATAAATTGGAGGCAGAGGTTGGGACGAATAGTCGATTTTAATTCGCTGGTAGAAAAGGCAAAGAAATTTAAGCACAAAAAGAAAAAGGTTGTGTTATGCCATGGATGTTTTGACTTGATGCATCCCGGCCATATAAAATATTTCCAGGCAGCTAAAAAAATGGGGGATATCCTAGTCGTTACCGTTACGCCCGACAGGTTCGTAGATAAAGGCCAGGCCAGACCGGTATTTACTGAGAACTTAAGGGCAGATTCCATAGCTGCCTTAGAATGCGTTGATTATGTAGCTATTAACAAATGGCCTACAGCCAATGAACTACTGAGATTATTAAAACCTGATATCTATGTCAAGGGCCAGGAATTTGAGCACTTGGAAGACAAAACAGGTAAAATTCAGAAAGAGTATGAGATTGCAAAAGAGATAGGTGTCCAGGTCAAGTTTACCCATGAAGTAGTTTTTTCTTCAACTGAACTAATAAATAAATATTTCAAGTGAGGAAGAGTGGCTATGGAAAAGTTAATCAGAAAAAAGATATTACCTTTTAAGGACCTTATTAATAAAGCAAGGCAACTTAAAGAAAAAGGGAAGGTTATTGTCCACAGTCACGGCGTGTTTGACCTTCTCCATCCCGGGCATATTCAGCATTTTAATTTAGCTAAAAAAGAAGGGGATGTTCTTATTGTGACGGTTATAAGGGATAGGTGCGTCAAAATCGGCCCTGACAGGCCTGTTTTTAATGAGCAATTGCGGGCAGAGACACTGGCATCCCTTGCTGTTGTTGATTATGTTCATATTATTGATTCATCCAATGCTGTTGAGTGCATAAAAAGGCTTAAGCCTGATGTTTATGCAAGAGGCATTGATTATAAGCAAACAGAGAATGATATAAGTGGCAGGATTTATGAAGAAGAAGAGGCAGTAAAATCTGTCGGGGGCAAGCTGGTATTTACAAACGGCATTACATTCAGTTCTTCAAAATTGATAAACGATTATGTGGATGTATATCCCCCGAGAACCGTTAAATATTTAAAGGCAATCGGCAGGAGGTATCCAATAGATTTTATAATCGAAAAATTATATTCGCTGAAAAAATTAAACGTATTGGTAATAGGAGATGCTATTATAGATCAGTACCATTATTGCCTGCCGATGGGCAAATCCTCAAAAGAGCATCTCGTTGTTAATAGATATGTATCAGAAGAACTGTTTGCCGGCGGAGTCATGGCAACGGCAAATAATGTGGCAAGTCTTTGCGATAAGGTTGATTTGGTTACTTTGTTAGGGAAGAGACAGACCTTTCAGGATTTTATCCAGAATCATTTAAGCCCAAACGTAAATCCTGTATTTTTCTACAGGCCAGACGCCGAAACTATTATAAAGAGGAGGTTTATAAGTGAAGGGGTAAATACGAAATTATTCGAGATATGCTATATAAGGGACGACTACATCGCGAGCGAACAAGAGGCAAGGATAATGAGATATCTTGATAAGGTGATTGGAAATTATGACCTGGTTGTTGTCTCTGATTTTGGGCATGGTTTTCTTACAAAGAAGATTATCAAACTTATTTGTTCAAAGGCAGGGTACCTCGCCTTGAATGTCCAGACGAATAGCGCGAACATAGGATTTAACCTCGTGACCAAATATCCACGCGCGGACTGCGTATGCGTTGATGAGATGGAGCTTCGCTTTGCCACACATGATAAGTATGGCGACTTGCGGACGCACGCCAAGAAGGTATATCAGGATTTAGGATGCGAATATATAATAGCTACGCGGGGTCCGTGTGGCTCTCTGGCTTATTCTAAATCGGGCGGATTTCATGAGACACCAGCGTTTTCATACCGTGTTATTGATGCAATAGGCGCAGGCGATGCCTTCTTCGCCTTTATAGCACCATGTTTTGCAGGAGGGATGCCGCAGGATATAGTTTCTTTTATCGGGAACGCAGTAGGTTCACTGGCGGTTCAGATAATATGTAACAGGGAACCTGTTAAATTTGAAGATCTGGTTAAATTTATCACAAGGTTATTAAAATGAAAAGCTATATAAGGGAAAATCGTGAAACGTTTAAAGGATTGTTGGATAATATTATTGTTACTGATCGTTCAAATTCTCTTTCTCATTTAGACGATGCATTTGAAAAGTCTATAAATATGATTATTGGGCGTGCTAAATCTGGCGGAAAACTTTTATTCATCGGTAACGGCGGAAGCTCTTCGATTGCAAGCCATATGGCTATTGATTTTTGGAAAAATGGGGGTGTACGAGCCCTTGCCTTTAATGATGGCGTTCTCTTGACCTGTCTTAGCAATGATTACGGATACGAACACGTATTTGAAAAATCAATCGAGATGTTTGCAGAAGAAAAAGATATTTTGATTGCTATCAGTAGTTCTGGTAAATCTGAGAATATTTTACGTGGTGTAACGGCCGCGAGTAAAAAGGGATTAAAGATTATGACTCTTTCAGGGTTCGATAAAGATAATCCACTGAGGAGATTAGGGGATATAAACTTTTATGTGCCCTCAGTGAATTACGGGCACGTGGAAATAATGCACCTTTCTATCTGCCATTGTTTCGTTGATACAATTATAGAGTTGAAAAATGGATCTATACAGGATAGATAGCCACAAACTTATTTATCATGTTCATCGCGTTCATGATTGGTTGGACGGAAAGTTAATTTATCCTCTCTATATGGAGATAGGCCCTGCCGGAGCGTGCAACCACCGGTGCACATATTGCGGACTTGATTTCATGGAATACCAGCCTAGATATCTGGATGCCGGGATGCTAAAAGAAAGACTTTCAGAATTAGGGAAGCTGGGGTTAAAAAGCATTATGTATGCAGGAGAAGGAGAGCCGTTTTTACACAAGGATATAACAGACATAATTGGCCATACAAAAAATTCAGGAATAGATGTAGCAGTAACTACAAATGGGGTGTTATTTAAAAGAGAGATTGCCAATAATACCCTTGGCTATATGGAGTGGATTAAGGTAGGTCTTGAGGGGGCGACTAAAGAAACGTACGCAAAAATACACCGTTGTAACCCCGACGATTTTGATAAAGTCATTAGCAATATATCATATGTTGCTGAATTAAAAAGAAGAGAAAAATATAACTGTACCCTGGGCGTGCAGTTTTTGTTGTTGCCTGAAAATTGCCATGAAGTAGTTAGTCTAGCCAAGATGGCCAGGGATATCGGCCTGGACTACCTGGTGGTAAAGCCCTATTCACAGCATATTCAAAGCAAGACAACAATATACAGTTCTGTCAAATATAGTGATTATGAATACCTCAAGGATGAGTTAGAGAAATTCAACACAAATGGTTTCAACGTTATATTCAGGATACATACGATGGAAAAATGGGACAACAAGGGGCGAAATTATAAGCGTTGTTTTGCGCTTCCGTTCTGGTCATATATAGACGCCGGAGGCAATGTCTGGGGGTGTAGTGTCTACCTCGGTGATAAAAGGTTTTTATACGGTAATATTTATGAACAATCATTTAAAGACATCTGGGAAGGGGAAAAACGCTTGCAGTCGCTTCGTTGGGCTGAAGAAGAACTTGATATTTCTCAGTGTAGGATCAACTGCAGGATGGATGAGATAAATAGATATCTCTGGGATTTAAGAAGTTTCCCTGCACATGTGAATTTTATATAATCATATGGATCAAAAACAGATGTTAGGTTTGCAAGAGAAGGTTAAAGAATTAAGAAGGTTGATATTGAAAACAATTTGTGAGGGTGGAGGAGGGCATATCCCTGCTTCGCTTTCAATCGTAGAGATATTGACTGTTCTTTACCACAATATCCTGAATATCGACCCCCGAAACCCTAAGGACCCTCAAAGAGATAGGTTCATATTGAGTAAAGGGCATGCCTGTGTGGCATTATATGTAATCCTTGCTGATAGAGGGTTCTTTGATAGACGGCACCTTAATACTTTTGGCAGGAGAGGAACAATCCTGGGCGGACACCCGGATATGCACATGGTGCCGGGCGTTGAGGCTTCTACCGGGGCATTGGGTCATGGTTTTCCTTTTGGCGTAGGCATGGCATTGGCAGGCAGATTGGATAAAAGAAAATACCGCGTATTTATCCTTTTGGGCGATGGAGAATGCCAGGAAGGGTCTGTGTGGGAGGCCGCTCTTTTTGCGCCCCAACACAAGTTGGATAATTTAGCAGTTATAATAGATTACAATAAATTGCAGGCAATGGACAGGCTGGAAAAAATAGTTTCATTAGAACCGCTGGCTGATAAATGGAAGGCGTTTGGATGGGAAGTGAGAGAAGTTGACGGGCATGATATTTCAGCACTGGAGGATGTTTTTAAGACAATCCCTTTTGTTTCAGATAAACCTAATATGATAATTGCCCATACGATTAAGGGCAAAGGGATTTCTTATATGGAAGGAGAGCCTCTCTGGCATTACCGCTTGCCTAATGCAGAGGAAATGAAGATTTTATGTAGTGAATTGGGGTTGAGTGATGTTTAGAAAATGAGAAACGCATATATATCTGCTTTATATGATTTAGCCAAGGAGAATAAACAGATACTTGCTCTGGTTGCTGACAACGGCGCCATTGTTTATGATAAATACCGGCAGGACTTCTCTGATCAATTTATAAACTTTGGCATTTCTGAAGCAAACATGGTTAGTGTGGCGGCGGGACTTGCTTGTTGTGGCAAGATACCTTTTGCCTATACCATCTCCTGCTTTATTACTATGCGGGCCTTTGAGCAGGTCAGGAACGACGTTTGCCTGCAGAGAATGAACGTTAAGCTGGTAGGCATCGGGGCAGGTTTTGTCTATAGCAATTTAGGTCCTACACATCATGCTACAAAGGATATTGCCCTTATGCGCATTCTGCCTAATATGACAGTCTTTTCTCCTTGTGACGCATTAGAGACAGGATACGCCACGTTTGCAGCTGCGCAAATTAATGGTCCTGTATATCTGCGTTTGTCAACTGGTGGAACCCCGAAAATCTATAAAAAAGATTACGAATTTAAAGTTGGACGCGGAGTCACTATAAAAAAAGGCACAGATATTGCTATCATTGCTACCGGCGCTATAGTGCACGAGGTTCTGCAGGCAGTAGATGAGTTAGAAAGTTCTGGTATTTCCGTCAGGTTAATAAATATCCATACTATAAAACCCATTGATGAAGAGATTATTCTCAAGGCAGCCCAACAGACCCAGGCCGTCCTCACTGTTGAGGAGCATAGCATTTTAGGGGGATTAGGAAGTGCAGTAGCCGAAGTCCTGGCTGAAAATAATGGCCTACCCGTCAAATTTAAACGTTTGGGGTTAAATGGTGTTTTTGCTTCAGGGTATGGGTCTTATCAGGAGATGAAGCAGATGAACGGCCTCTCTAAAAAGGATATTGCGCGAGAAGCAATGGTCTTGCTTGAAGACAAGCCTAACCTGGTTAAATAGAGTTTGTTGACAAACTCTGATTACAGTGATTTTTAAAAGATTACAGAGATTGATCTCGGCGAGACTTAATCGCTGTAATCTCATCTTTTATCTCTGTAATCAAGGCTGTTGCCGTTAGGCAACAGACTCAAATAAGGCAAGATATGGGAAAGCTATTAAATGTTATAACTCCATTACATAAGAAGACAAAAAGGGACTATATTGGCAGGATGATGGATGAGAAGGTGGCCTGTTCAAAGATAGCCAGAAGGTATGATAAAGATTACTGGGACGGAGATAGGAGATATGGCTATGGTGGATATAGATATGATGGCCGCTGGGAGGTTGTAGCCAGGAAGCTGATAGAACTCTATAGTTTAGCTAACGATGCCAAAATCTTGGATGTTGGCTGCGGAAAAGGTTTTTTGCTCTATGAGTTTAAGAAACTTTTGCCTGATGCAACTGTGAAAGGGTTCGATATTTCGCAGTACGCTATAGAAAACGCAAAAGAAGAAATTAAGGATGCTCTATTTGTTCATAGAGCAGAAAAGAGTTATCCTTTTAAAGATAAAGAATTCGACTTTGTTATATCAATAACTACACTGCATAACCTCTATATAAATGAATTGAAGTCAGCCTTAAAAGAGATAGAAAGGGTGGGAAAAAATAAATATATCACAATGGAAAGTTACAGAAACGAACATGAGCTGTTTAATTTACAGTGCTGGGCATTAACCTGCGAGTCATTTTTCAGTCCCCAAGAGTGGGTATGGTTGTTTAATGAATTTGGATATACTGGAGATTATGAATTCATCTATTTTGACTAGATTATAGACTTAAGGATGTTAGATGGGCAATCTATATACAAGAATGAAAATATTTCATTTCAAGGATAAGATAGATTCTTTACCTAAATCAATCAATAAGATAATGCCCCCTGTCCATATAAGGATCAAACCAACAAATATATGTAACCATAATTGTTCATACTGTGCGTATAGAGTAAGCAATTTACAACTTGGCAAGGATATGGTGATAAGAGACCAGATCCCATGGGAAAAGATGATGGAGGTTTTAGATGATATAGTGGATATGGGGGTAAGATCGGTTACCTTCAGCGGGGGCGGAGAGCCATTTTGTTACCCACATTTGTTGGAAACCGTTAAGAAGCTATCTCAAACACCCGTAAAATTCGCAGCCTTAACAAATGGAGCAAAATTGCAGGGAGAATTAGCAGAGCTTTTTGCTCACCGTGGTAGCTGGTTACGAATTTCTATAGATGGATGGGATGATGAAAGTTACTCAGAATACAGAAGTGTTGCTTATGGAGAATTCAGCAAAATAATCAGGAATATTAAGGATTTTAAAAGATATGGCGGTAAATGTTATTTGGGCGTATGCATTATTGTTGATAAGAAAAACGCCCCTCATATTTATGAGTTAATGGAGAAGTTAAAGGCCAGTGGTATTGACAGTGTCAAGGTGGCACCCTGCATTGTAAGCAACGCTGCCCGAAAGAATAACGAATATCACAAACTTATATTTGACCGAGTAAAAGAACAGATAGAACAGGTATTAAGTGGACTTGCCGGTAAAGGATTTGAAGTGTTCGATTCATATCACGAGCAATTAGAGACTTTTGAGAAACGATACTCATGGTGCCCTTACTTGCAGATTTTGCCAGTTATCGGTGCTGATCTTAATATATATTCATGCCAGGATAAGGCCTATAACCTTAATCATGGATTGATCGGCTCAATAAAGGATCAAAGCTTCAGGGATTTCTGGTTTTCTGATAAAAATAAATTTTTCAAAATAGATCCTTCAAAGGTTTGTAATCACCATTGTGTTGCCAATGCAAAAAATAAACTTGTTCTGGAATATCTTGATGCCGATGAGGAACATTTAGACTTTGTATAGAAAATCTGATAGAAAGAGTAAAAAGATGCTTACTCAACACGATATATTGTTAAGAACATTTCCCAATAAACCAATACCACCATATATAGAGCGCGGTGAAGGTATATATCTATACACTAAAGATGGAAGAAAATTGTTAGATACCACTGGAGGATTTACTGCTCACGCAATACTTGGTTGGTCAAACAAAAAAATTATTGAGGCAATGAAAAAACAGTTAGATAAAATTACTCATATTGACTATAAGGTATATTCAGATGAAAACAGAGATAAATTGGCAGAATTGTTACTATCACGTGCTGAACATAGTTTAAATCGTGTTTATTTTGCGGGAAACTCTGGCGGGGAAGCCTGTGAAGCTGCTATGAAACTTAGTTATCAATACCATTATGATTTGGGCAAAAGAGAAAAAACATGGTTCATCTCTCGTTATCAATCATACCACGGTTCTTCCACAGATGCCCTTGCTGTGGGAGACAGATCTAATCTGGATTTTTACAAGCCATTATTACCGAAAAATAGGGCAAAGATTTCAGAACACAATCAATATCGCCATAAGATGAAAGATGAATCTTTGGATGACTATGCCAAGAGGTGTGCCAAAGAACTTGAAGATAAGATACTTGAAATAGGCCCAGAAAAAGTCTGTGCATTCATTGGCGAAACAATGATGGGCGGTTTGATTGGCGATGTACCGCCTGCACCTAATTACTGGAAGAATATACGAAGGGTATGCGACAAATATGATGTGCATTTAATATTAGATGAAGTTTGGTGCGGGACGGGGACTAGTGGAAAAGTTTATTGTTGCGATTGGGATGGGGTAACACCAGATTTCCTTTTTATAGGGAAAACTCTTGCCGCCGGCTATGCCCCATTAAGTATAGTGCTTACCAACGATAAAGTTGAAAAGGTTTTTAAGGAAGGACAAGGGCGAATTCAGCATTCCACTACTCACCAGGGGCATTCACTATCTGTGGCTGCAGCACTGGAGGCTCAAAGTATCATCCATACTAATGAGATGTTAAATCATGTTTGTAAGATGGGAGAGTTCTTAAGAAACACGCTTAGCTCCGAATTGGGTTCGCATCCATTTTTTGCGAACGTTAGAGGTAGAGGATTAAGAAATTCTATTGAATATAACTGCCCTAATCAACACGACTTTGGTATGAAATTGGCTCAAGTAATGGAAGAAGAGCACAAGATATTGATAAGTGGAAAATGGCATCGGGTATGTTTCTCTCCGGCGCTAAATATTAAACAAGAGGAATTAGACTTAGTTTTAGATCGTTTCATTAAAACTTTCAAAAAGATAGCAAATAGTTGGCCTACCAGCTGACTTATTATAGGAGATTGCTGAAAAGGCCTAAACAGGGCAGCAATCTCAAAGGTCGCTGACGTATTTTTAGGAGTTTTTCAGAGGCCTCTATAGATAACAAATATTTTTTGGTATGAATATTAAAGAAAAAAAACAAGAAGTATTTTTCATAGAAGAAGATATCATCAAGATCAGTAACAAGGATATAAAATTCCTTAAGGCTAAGGCAACGGGTAGCAGAAGAGGGCAGGCACGTCTGTGTGCGCACAGAAGCAATGAAAGTTCTCTACATGAGATGATAATTGCTTTGACCAAAAAGACTTATGTTCGGCCACATAAACATCTTGGGAAAAGCGAATCATTTCATATTATCAAGGGAAATCTTAAGGTAGTAATTTTTGATGAACAGGGTAATGTTTGCAAAGTCATAAATATGGGTGATTATCGTTCAAGAGATATGTTTTATTACAGACTTCCAGAAGCCTATTTCCACACTGTGATACCTTTGTCTGATTTTGTTGTTTTCCATGAAACGACAAACGGGCCTTTTAAACCTGAAGATACCATCTATGCAGAATGGGCGCCTTTGGAAGATGAGGGCGAAGCCAAGACCTCTTACTTAGATAAATTAATGGCTCAGTTGGGGATGGATAAGAAAAGATGAAGGACGATAATCTTCTCTTAATCGAGTATTGCAACATCCTGAAATCAAAATACAGGTTAAACAAAAGAATTCTTCTTGTGCAGATACCGCAGTTGATTCTTAAGTCTTTTAACTCTGAAGTTGCAAGAGAAAAAGGTTATTATATTTTTCCGCCTGTAGGATTGCAGTATTTATACGAAGCGATAAAGAAAAGGGATTTAGATGTCAAGATACTTGATTTAAACTTTATGCTTTTGAAGAAAGTATTTGAAGATGGCTTTGATCATCGACGGTGGATTGATATCTTGAAAGAATGTCTTGATTCTTTTGACCCGGCAATTGTCGGAGTGTCATGTATGTATGATTTAGGTATCCAGCCTTTGATGGAGGTGCTTAAGTTTTTACGCCAGCATAATCGGTCGATTACCATCGCTGGCGGCGTAATCCCTACTTATGAATGGGAAAGCCTGCTGCGGCAAGATTTATGTCATTTCGTGATCAAAAAAGAGGGGGAAACCCGCATTAATTTTCTTTTTGACTACTTAACCGATAAAAACTTAAATTATGGTCCCTGCTCAGGGGTGTGCTTTAAATATAATGATTCTTATCGCGAAACAGAAGGAGAAAGAAAAGAGGTTGTTTTTGATACGGATCTAATCGATAGCTATTCTCTGGTCAACATCAGAGAGTATTGTAAATACGGTTCTTTAAATCCTTTTTCCAGAATCGCAGGATTACAAGATTCTCCTTTTGCGGCAATTCAGATGAACAGGGGATGTCGTGGCGTATGCACTTTTTGTTCGGTACGTGATTTTATCGGTAAAGGAGTGCGCAAAAGGTCGGTAGAAAAAGTCTTATCCGAGATGAATTTTTTAATAAATAAGTGTGGCGTAAAGCATTTTGAATGGTTAGATGATGATATGCTTTTTTATAAAAAAGAATTTCAGAACCTTCTGCAAAAAATAATCGACCAAAAATGGAAAATTACATGGTCAGCTAATAACGGTCTGATTGCCTCATCTATAGATGAAGAGATGATGCGACTAATGAGAGATTCTGGCTGTATAGGTTTCAAAATTGGGATAGAGACTGGTAATGCCGAAATGCTAAAGAAAATTAAGAAGCCAGTTACATTAGATACATTTAGAAGAGTTTCTTGTATATTTAAGCGCTATCCCGAAATTTTTGTTGGCGGCAACATTATGCTGGGGTTTCCTCAGGAAAAATTTTACCAGATGATGGATTCTTTCCGGTTTCTTCTGGAGTTGGATTTAGACTGGGGGGCTTTTACCATATGTCAAGCTATTAGAGGGGCAACAGCTTTTAGTGATTCTGAGGATTATTTTACAAAACAGATAAGTTCAAATGATGAAAATATAAAAAATTTTATTCCAACGAGGGAGTCTTTGGACGGGCGGCTTTCTACCAAAACCGATATTTTTAAAGGTTTGGAGGTTTTTAAAATAAATCCTGACACTGCCCCTGACGAAGAACAGATTAAAGAAATATGGTTTACCTTCAATCTTGTTGGGAATTTTATCAATAATAGAAATTTAAAACCAGATGGTAAAGTTGAAAAATTTATTTCTTGGGTGGAAATGGCTCAAGTTGCTTATCCCACAAATGCATATATGAGCCTTTTTTTGGCTCTGGCTTATATAATTAAAGGCGACCATGATAAATCCAAAGATTACTATAATAAGGCAGCATTATGCTGTAACACCGATTATTGGCGGGAAAGATTTGCTTCTTTTGGGTTAACTGAGGTATTGAATAATTTTCCTCAAACTAAATCTGGAGTTTTTGACAGATTAGAACATTTACGCCTTTCTGTTTTTTCCTATGAAAATCTGGACGTTTTTTTAAGCTTTAACTATAATGACTTAGTATAACGGTATATTAGTATAGTTACTGTAACTTCTTATATGGGAGATTGATGGAGGCGTTAAAGATTACCTTAGTTGGCCAGGGGCCTGATGTAAGTGCACGCCTCAAAACAATCTCTTATGCACCATTTGCGCTAAAGGCTTATTTAGATTTTCATTTGCCGGTATCTCTTAAAAACAAAGTGAAGACAAATGTCCTTGATTTTAGATATGACAGACTTCCTTCAGATATGACTTCGCGTATTCTTGCTGATGAACCGGATATTGTTGGTTTTTCTGTTTACTTATGGAACTATGATCGGATGTTGGAATGTGCACGAAATATAAAAACTGTTAGAAAAGATACCTGTATAATTCTTGGTGGCCCTCAAGTTTCACCGATCGCGGAGGAAGTCATAGCCGAGAACCCTTATATTGATATTATTTCATTTGCGTCCGCAGCTGGGGAAGTTACCTTATTGGATATTGTTGAGGCTATATTTTATAAAAGAGATTTCAACACCATTAATGGCATATGTTACTATGATACCAATGGGAATATTGTTAAAACTTCTGCAGATGTTAGACTGATTAACTATAAAACTAGTCCCTCGCCATATAGTGGAGGTAATGGGTTGTTCGATGAAAATATTGGCTATATGGCTGTTATTGAATCCTCACGAGGTTGTCCTTATGATTGTGGCTATTGTTTTTGGGGTCATGGAAAGCACAATATAGAATATTTCCCCCTTAATAGGACCTTAGAGGATATCGAAATTGTTTGTAATAACACAAAAGTTAAACATATTTATTTCTCTGATTCAAATTTACTTGCAGATATCGAAAGGGCAGAAACAATCATAAAGCATATCATTAAGCAAAAAAGTCAAGTTAAGGTCAGTCTCGAAATTAACTATATTCATATCAAAGAATCTACAGCAAAATTGCTGACTTCTTTACCTGATTTTCAGTTTCTTTTGGCAGTTCAAACGAGTAATCCTAAGGCATTAAAATGTATCGGTAGGACACGACCCTCTCCAGAAACTTTTGCGCAAAAGCTAGATGAGCTTAAACAATGGGCGCCGGAAGCAAAATATCAAGTTGACATAATGTTGGGATTGCCAGGAGATGATTTTAATGGTTTCATTCAAACCCTGGACTTTGTTTTATCTCTTGAGCCTTTTTATATAGTCCTTAACCATCCGGTTTACCTATTGCCAGGCAGTCGTTTCTTTGAAAATAGAGAAGCCTTGAGGCTTCGATACACTCCAACACCGCCATTTTCAGTAATTGAGACTGATACATTTCCTAAAAAGGATATCGAACAAGCCCTTAAAATTGCTATATGGACACAAGTATTTACCTTTTACTATCCTGCAATTGCCAAGTTCTTTTATGCTATGGCAAGATTGGATGGAGTTCGAATACAAAGACTGCTGCGCTGGATAAAGACAATAGAAAGTAAAATAAACTTATTCGATCTGCACGGGAATTTGGTTGATGTGGCTACGTTGTCAACTAAAAGATGGAATAGATTAAAAAAGATTTATTAGAAATAGCATCTACTGCAGAAAGTGCGCGTATTATTTATTTATCGATTCGTGAGTTGGAGAAATCCGCCATGGATAGCCCCTTAGGTAAGGGCATCCAGTTAGGATGTAATCTTTTTGAATACATGATTCAAAATAAAATGGATGCTATTGAATTTGATTCATACGGGTTATTACCATCAACTATAATAGGCAATAACGATTTGATAACAATTGAAGATTTATTTAGTAAGTACAAAAAGTAACCTAAAATTTCTGTTAGTACACTAAATACATCTTAAATGTTTTTAGGAGGTTTTATGGACGAAAAAAGTAAAATAAAGATGAATGCCTATTATTCAAAACGTCTGAAAAAATATGGTCCGACAAAAGAGGCTATAGTCTACAAGACTGAAACGCAACAGACTAATAGATATGCCTTATTAACAGCTATAGGACCTATCCCCAAGGAAAGTTCTATCCTTGATGTTGGATGCGGCCTCGGGTACTTTTGTGACTATCTCAGAAGATATGGGTGGAAAGGGAGATATAGCGGAGTAGATATTAACCCAGATATGATTGCGTCTGCAAAAAAAAGATTGCCCAGCGATAATTTTATATGTAAAGACATATTAACCGAAGAGTTTAATGAACAATATGATTATGTGTTTTGCGGAGCTACTATTCAGCACAGGCCCAAATATGGTGACCACATAGCATATGTGGAACAAATGGTAAAAAAGATGTTTTCGCTTGCTAAATGTGCTTTAGTGTTTGATGTCTTCTCTGATAGAGTCGATTATATGGATGAGGGCAACTTGTACATCAGCCCTATCCGTTTATTAAGTTTTTGTTACACTCTCACAAATAGAGTTGTATTAAGGAATGACGCCAGACCCTATGAAATTATGATCTATCTTTACAGGGAAGTATCTAAGAACACATTTAATATGTATCGTAATTGGGTACCCTCGGTCCCCAAGATTATTTAATATAAAAATGCCAAATTCTGAAAACAAGTTAAAGCCATCTCTTCTTAAATATTATCAGGTCTATGGTTTTAATCCTGTACCAATTAACGTTGAGGATAAAACTATATGGGAATCACATCTGGCTAAACGTAACAATCTTTATGAAAGACATTTGATGATTCCGCTTTCTTTGTTTAATGGGCGCTCAGTGATTGAATTTGGTTCTAATTCAGGGGAAAATGCTTTACATCTCGCAGCCCTTGGTGCAAGGTTAACATTGGTAGAGCCCAACGAACAGGCGTTACCTCGATTGAAAAGTTTGTTTAAAAACTTTGGGTTTGAACAAAGTATCGTAGCCCTTGTGAACAAAGATATAGCTGGATTTGAATCTCAGGGCTCTTATGATGTAGTGCTAGCTGAAGGATTTTTGAACACTCTTTCAAATCGCGATGAGATGTTTTTAAAAATCTGCAATTTTCTGACGCCAGGTGGGTTAGGTGTTATTTCCTTTGATGATAGATATGGTCATTTACTTGAAGTTGTGAGACAGATGATTTTAAAACGTGCGTGTCAGTTGAAAGAAATTGATGACGCCCACAGCAGGGCCTCGTTGGAACTGGCCAGAGCTCTATTCGGAGAAGATTTCGCACAACTGAATGCTTCTCGACCTTTTGAAGCTTGGTGGGAAGATGCGTTGTTAAATCCTTTTGTCTCTTGGAAGCATTTTTGGACTTATCAAAAATTTATTCCCCTTCTTGATGAAGCCGGTTGTGAATTTTATTCTTCTTCTCCTAAATGGGCCTCGCTTGATAGTTTCTTGTGGTATAAAAATGTATCAAACAAGGAAGACCGCCATCAGCGCCTTCTAAACGATTGGTATAGAAATTTTTCTTACTTCTTGACAGGCCTGCCTTCCTCCAGCGGAGAAATTGAACCTGCGACTCCTGATGTAGTCGAGGCTGTCTCTAAGTTAGTAGAGAGAATTTCCGAATATATATCATCAGATAATTTGTCTATAGATTCGGTCTCTTATCCCTTGCAGCTTGATAATTACCTTAGGAAGAGTAGAATCGAAGAGTTGCTACTTTTTAATGAGGAGATGAAGAAATTATTTGATGTTATAAAATCCCCTTATTTTGCCGATTTAATTTCTTGTTATCACGGCACAAAATATGTAAGGATGTTGTGGGGAGTACCCTGTCACTATATTTGTTTTAGCAAACGATGAGCCAATTAGAGAAGAAAAATAGCCGATTAATTAATTGTATGGAATTTCAAAAGGCCCCGCCGGAACCCACCCTTCAGGGTGTAATGCAGAAGAACAGCCTGAAGGCTGGGTTCCTGCAGAGCGCTGGAATTAACCCTTTAGGGTTTCATTGCGAGAACAGCCTGAAGGCTGTGTTCCAGAGCCGGAGGCGAGGGTTAATTAACTTTTTCCTACGGCAACTCAGGCAGATTTATCAAGGAGGGTTACCTGTGCTGTTTAGGAAATGTCGGACACTTCTATTGATGGTATTGGCGGTGCCAGTTGTTCTTTTGGTACGCTTATTACAGCTGTTGGTGGTGATACGCTTCGGACCCCTGTGTAGTAACAGAATCGGCCATTTAGCTGCTGACACGGAGGTGTATCTATGCGAGCGTGATGCAGGTATACACGGCCGGCGGACCTTCGACATTTTTTATCACATCACGCCAATATGCAACCACCAACTAAAGAAGATGTGGGAGAGGATTTTGTGCATTTTTCGCTTCGCCAAGTATTTGGATAGAGTCAACCGACTGATTCCTGGCAGTAAAAAACACACAATTGGAATGCGCCTGAATACACACAGGGACATTCACACTCTGCTTAACCGTACTTCCCCGCATCTTTCTTTTACAACTGAAGAGGAACGGTTTGGCCAGAATGAATTGCGAAAGTTAGGGATACCGAACGGTAAGGCCTTTGTCTGTTTTCATGGACGCGATTCAGCCTTTTTAGATACTACGCTTGCGAATAGAGATTGGAATTATCATAATTATCGTGATTGCAATATTCATAATTATATCCTAGCAGCAGAAGAATTAGTTCGCAGAGGGTATTTCACTATTAGGATGGGAGCTATTGTTAAAGAGCCATTACAAACCAGAAATCCGATGATTATTGATTATGCTGTAAATGGTAGAACAGATTTCCTCGATGTATACTTGGGTGCCAAGTGTCAATTTTTCTTTTGTGATACTGCAGGTATTTTTGCCATACCTACTATTTTTAGACGGCCGATAGCTTGGGTGAATTATATTCCACTTGAGCGTGCGCCTACTTGGGCAGCAAGTCATTTATTTATTCCTAAGAAACTCTGGTTGCGGAAGGACCATCGTTTTTTAACCTTTCGGGAGATACTTGGCTCTGAGATAGGAAGATTCTTACATAGCGAAAAGTATGAACAGTTGGGGATAGAAGTAATAGAGAATACGCCGGAAGAGATTACTGATGTTGTTGTGGAAATGGATGAGCGGTTAAAAGGCAGATGGCAGACGACTGAAGAGGATGAACAATTACAGCAGCGTTTTTGGGCACTTTTTAAGCCAAGCAAATTGAATCAGGTCTTTCTGTCGCGCATTGGCGCGAAGTTCCTGCGCCAAAATCGGGAGTTACTTGAAATAAGATAAAATCTTTGAATGAGATGAATCTATGAAGGCATTAATTTTTATCCGGGATATTTTCAGAAAGTTTCCTTTTCTGCTTATTGCCAATACAGCGTTGATAGTTGGCGTAACTTTTTTTGGCGCCTGTTCCCTATTTACCATCAGCCCGATTGTTGATTTGTTTATTCATCCGGATCTTCAGGGAGTAAGCCCTCTTACCGCCAAGGCCATTGATATTCTGAGATTCTTTGGCGTGCCTGTAACGTTGGGCTGCTGGTTGTTTGTTCTCATAGCGTTTATTACCTTGAGCAGTGCCTTTCAGGTTTTTGCCAGACATTCGATCTTGAAGACTAAATATGCGGTATTGCGGGATATAATGCTGGGGACATTTGAGGATTTTTTTAATGCCAGCTGGCACTTTTTTAGTAGCGGTAAGCAGGGGGTGCTTCTTAATACCTTTACCCGTGAACTTACTGTTGTTGGTGATGCCTTTGGCGCCATGGCCTTGTTTTTTGCCAGTATACTGCAGATGATTTTCTTTATGGCGGTACCCTTTTATCTCTCCTGGCAGGTAACCGTTGTTAGCTTAGGCGTCGCCTTTTTATTTGCGTTACCGTTTATCTTACTGGGGAAGATTAGTTACCGATTAGGTATTTTGAATACTGCTACGGCTAATAAGATCACCTCGGTTGTGCACGAAAATCTTAGTCTGGCAAAGGTTGTATTGGGGTTTGGTAATCAGCAGAAAAGCACCGATAAACTTGCCAGTGCCTTTGATGCCCATTGCCGGGTAACGCTTAAATCGCAGGTACTCAATATAGCAATCCCTGTACTCTATCGTCCTTTTGGCGTGATCATGGTGGTTATCGCATTGTTTACGGCGCGTAGATTTGGCGTCCCTTTATCAGAAATAATGGTGTTATTGTTGGCCTTATTACAGGTTGCCCTTTCCATTGGTAATCTGACAGCACAAAAGAACTCTCTAGAAAACTTCTTTCCCAGCTACGAACAGATTAAAAACCTGAAGGCTCGGGCTAAACAGTTGAAACAGACATCAGGATCCAGACAATTTAATGGTCTTACTCGCGAACTTCTTATCCAAGGGCTTTCTTTTGCATATCCAGGCCAGGGGCCAGTTGTAGTTGATATCAATGTGCGCATTCCAAAAGGGAAAATGGTGGCCCTGGTAGGGGAATCAGGAGTGGGAAAATCAACATTTATTGATTTGATAATGGGATTTCATCAGCCTACAGCAGGCAGGATTGTGTTTGATGACATTCCCTTGCAGGATTTTGACATCCATTCTTACAGGAGTGCTATCGGGTATGTGCCCCAGGACAGCGTTTTATTTAATATGTCCATTCGGGATAATATGCTGTGGGCTTACAGCTTAGCTACGGATAAGGATATCAGCGAGGCTTGCCGCCAGGCAAATGCTGATGAATTTATCAAGCAGTTACCCGAAGGTTACAATACACTGGTAGGAGACAGGGGCATTCGCTTATCAGGAGGCCAGATTCAGAGGCTTGCTTTGGCAAGGGCTATTTTACGAAAGCCTTCTCTTTTGATTCTGGATGAGGCGACAAGTTCCCTTGATACTTACTCCGAACGGCTCATTCAACAGGCGATTGAAAATATTGCGAAAGAAACAACGGTTATTGTTATTGCTCACCGGCTTTCTACGATTGCGAATGCAGACTATATATATGTGCTTAAAAAGGGCAGAGTCATAGAACAAGGTGGCTATTCAGACCTTATCCAGATGAATGGCTGCTTCAGCCAGATGGTGCAGCAGCAGGCATTGGAATATTCTGAGCCAGTTAAAGAGATTAAATCATGAAGATGATAGCCAAGGATAAGGTATTTATTATAGCTGAGGCAGGAGTGAATCATAATGGTTCTGTTAAGATAGCAAAGAAGCTGATAGATGTAGCAGTTAACGCAGGCGTAGATGCAGTAAAATTTCAAATATTTAAAGCTGAGTCGCTTGCTTCCGCATATGCCCCGAAAGTTGATTATCAGAAAAAGAGGACAGAAGACAGCAAGACTCAACTTGAAATGCTTAAGAAATTAGAGCTTAAAGGCTGTGAGTTCAGAGAAATAGCAGCTTATGCAAAAAAGAGAAAAATTCTTTTCTTATCCTCACCTTTTGATAAAGAGAGCGTAGATGTGTTATGTAACATCGGAGTTAAGGCCTTTAAAATAGCATCCGGGGAAATAACAAACCTACCTTTGCTTAAATACATAGCCGGGAAGGGAAAGCCAATTATCTTATCTACTGGGATGTCTAATTTAAAAGAGATAAAGGAGGCATTAAAGGCGATTAGAAAAGAGGGCGTAAAGGATATAGTGTTACTGCACTGCGTTACAGGTTATCCTGCTAATGTTGAAGATGTGAACTTAAGAGCAATGGATACGATGAAGAGTTTTTTTAAATTACCACTCGGTTTTTCTGATCATACCGCAGGTTTTGCCGTTTCAATAGCAGCTGTGGCTTTAGGGGCGAGTGTAATAGAAAAACATTTTACATTGGATAAAAAGCTGCCGGGGCCGGATCACAAGGCATCCTTAGGGCCGGATGAATTAAAGGAGATGGTAAAAGCTATTAGAAATGCGGAAAGGGCATTAGGGGATGGAATAAAGAAGCCAGCAGAAGAAGAAGAGAGTATCAAAAGGGTTGTTAGGAAAAGTATTGTGGCAAAGATTGATATACCCAGAGGTTTAAAGATTACAGATACAATGCTGGATATCAAGAGGCCTGGGACAGGTATTGAACCAAGATTCTTCAATAAGGTTATAGGGAAAAGGGCTAAAAGAGATATAGGAAAAGATACCCTGATTAAATTTAGGGATTTAACATGAGAAAGATTTTATATATTTCCGGAACAAGGGCAGATTATGGTTTGATGAGGTCAACGCTTCTTCGTATTAAAAAGGATCCCAGATTGAATATAGAGATAGTGGCTACAGGTATGCATTTAATGAACGGATTCGGCAGGACCATAAACGATATCAAAAAGGATAATCTTAAAATTCATGTAATTAAAGCAGTATATAAAAATGATGACAGGGAATCAATGAGTAATTTTATCGGGGAGTTTACTTTAAAACTTACAGAGAAAATCAAATATATTAAGCCGGATATCATCTTGATACTCGGTGATAGAGCTGAGATGTTAGGTGGCGCCATAGTCGGCGCATATTTAATGGTCCCCATTGTGCATATACATGGGGGGGAGGTAAGTTCTACAGTAGACGAGATTGCCCGTCATGCAATAACCAAACTCTCCCATATTCACTTAGCAGCAACCCGAAAGGCCGCAGAGAGGATTATAAAAATGGGCGAAGATCCCTGGAGGGTCCGGGTAGTCGGGGCGCCAGGCTTGGAAGATATTTTACATAAAAAGCTGATTTCCCCAAAAGATATAGCAGAAAAATATAATCTGGATTTATCCAGGGCTTTTCTGCTAGTAATCCAGCATCCGGTATCTATTGACACTAAACAGGTATCTGAGCATATGCGCGAAACTATGGAAGCGGTAAAAGAACTCGGATACCAGGCAATTGTTGTCTATCCAAACGCAGATAGTGGAGGCAGAGGGATGATAAAGGTTATTGAAAAATACAGGAAATACCCCTTTGTGCAGATATATAAGAATATAAGTCGCAGGGAATATCTTAGTTTAATGAATATAGCTGATGTGATAGTTGGAAATTCCAGCTCTGCTATTATCGAGGCGCCTTCTTTTTGTTTACCGGCTGTAAACATAGGAGCGAGGCAGGAAGGCAGAGAAAGGGCAGAAAATATTATAGATGTTAGTTATAATAAGGATGAAATAAAAAGAGCGATAGAAAAAGCTGTTTATGATACCGTATTTAAAAAGAGAGCGGAAAAATGCAAAACTTCATATGGAAACGGCAATACCAGCAATAAGATAGCACAGGCGCTCAGTAAATTAAAGATAAACAATAGGCTATTAAAGAAAAGGATAACTTATTAATATGAAAAAGAGATTCAAAAACTGGAAACCTCCGAGATTTGACAGGAACGACATGACCAAATGGCATTGGAAATGCCAGAATCATAAAAATCTGAAGATGGGGAAAGGCGTTGACGTAGGGGCATTTACATATCTCAATGCAAAACATGGAGTTGAGCTGGAGGATGATGTCCAGATTGGTTCTCATTGTTCGCTATATTCTATTTCCACCATTGATAATAAAAAAGGAAAGATTTTAATAAAAAAGAATGCTAAGTTAGGAACACATAGCGTTGTAATGCCAGGGGTTACAGTAGGAGAAAATTCAATTATAGGTGCCTTTAGCTTTGTAAACAGGGATATCCCCTCTAATGTACTGGCATATGGGGTCCCCGCAAAAGTAATAAGAAGAGTAACAAGAGAATCAGCCAGGGATAAAAAATTATGAACTGGAAAATACCCATGTTTAAAATTTACTGGGATGATGAGGATATAAAAGCTATCAATGAGATCGTTAAATCCGGCATGCAGTGGGCGGAAGGGGCAAGCATAAAGGAGTTCGAGGATAAGATTGCCGATTATCTAGGCGTTAAACATTGTTTGGTTTTTAATTCAGGTACTTCGGCTATGCACGCGCTCCTTCTAGCTTACGGTATCGGCAGAGGAGATGAAGTTATTGTCCCGTCGTTTACGTTTATTTCTACAGCCAATGCCCCTCTTTTTGTCGGTGCAAAACCAGTCTTTGCTGATATAGAAGAAGAAACATTTGGATTGGATCCTGAAGATGTGAGGAAGAAAATCACGTCTAAAACAAAGGCTATAATCCCAGTTCACTATGGCGGTTGTCCTTGCAGGATAAGGGAATTAAAGAAGATTGCTAAGGAACATAATTTGATACTCATAGAAGATGCTGCGGAATCTTTTGGAGCTAAGATAAAGGATAAAAAGGTCGGAACCTTCGGAGATTCCGCGATGTTTAGTTTTTGTCAAAATAAGATAATTACAACAGGAGAAGGCGGGGCAGCGGTAACGGATTCCAGAGAAATATATAAAAAACTTAAGTTAATAAGGTCTCACGGCAGATTAGAGACAGAAGATTATTTCGCAACCGTAAAACCCCTGGATTACATTAGCCTGGGGTATAATTTTAGAATGCCAAGCGTTATAGCGGCTTTAGGAATTTCACAATTAGAGAAGGTAGATAATATTATTGAAATGCGAAGGAAAAATTCAGAATATTTAAGCGGTAAATTAACTAAAGAGGAGGGCCGGATAATACCTCCAAAACCTCCAGATGGATATTTTCATGTGTATCAATTGTACACGATAAAAGTTAATAATAAATATAGAGACAGACTGATGAGCTACCTTGCTTCAAAGAATATTATGACTAAGGTATATTTTCAGCCTGCTCATCTGACTTATTTTTATAAAAATAAGCTCAAATATAAATGTAAATTGCCTGTTGCAGAAAGGGTTTCAAAAGAGGCGTTTACATTACCTATCTACCCAACACTAAAAAGGAAGGAGATGGATTATATGGCAGAACAACTTAAAAGAGGAGTCTGGATATGAAAAATTTATATGAGAATAAGACAATACTTGTAACAGGAGGAGCCGGGTCAATCGGCAGAGCGCTTGTTAGAAAACTTTTATCCTACAATCCTAAGACCATCAGGGTGCTGGATATAAATGAGACGGCGCTCTTTAATCTGGAACAGGAACTTGCATCGCGCACTATGAGATTTTTAGTTGGTGATATCAGGGATAAAGAAAGATTAATAAGGGCAGTGGAAGATATTGACATAGTATTTCACACCGCTGCCTTAAAGCATGTCCCTTTGTGTGAATCCAACCCCTTTGAAGCTGTCCAGACGAATGTATTGGGGACAAAGAATTTAATAGAGGCCGCTCTTCAGGAGGGTGTAGGAAAAGTTATAACAATAAGTACGGATAAGGCGGTTAATCCTATAAATGTTCTAGGCGCTTCTAAACTCCTGGCTGAAAGATTAACAATATCGGCTAATCTATACAAGGGCAAAAGAAAGACTGTTTTTTCCTGCGTAAGATTTGGAAATGTATTAAATTCTCAGGGGTCGGTATTGTCTGTTTTCAATGACCATATAAAAAAAGGCGGGCCTATAGAAATAACACATAAAGATATGACGCGATTTGTCATGAGCATAGATAAGGCCATTGAACTTGTGCTTAAGGCCGCTCAGATGTCCAAAGGCGGAGAGATATTTATACTCAAGATGCCGGCTCTGTGCGTAAAGGATTTGGCCGAGGCAATGATTAAAGAGCTGGCCCCTCGCTATGGAATTAAACCTGACAAAGTAAAGATGAAATTTATTGGAAAAAGAGATGGGGAAAAGATGCACGAAGAATTAATGAACGAGGATGAGGCAGCAATAGCATCTGAGACAGAAGATATGTATTGCTTTTTATCTTCCAACCTTAATGGTAGCGGCGGGAGGAAAAATACAAAAAGTTATCATTCAAGGAATAGCAGGTTAATGAATATTGAAGAGATCAGAGAGATGTTAAGAAAGGTTATGGATTAACGTTATGCACAAAGGCAGTTCAATTTTAGCTACAGCGTGCGCCAGGGGGAATTCGAAAGGGCTCAAGAATAAAAACATAAGACTATTAAATAATAAACCGCTTATTTGTTATACACTCGATATTATAAAAGAAAGTACTATAGTTGATGATTATATAATTTCCACAGATAGCGACGATATAATAAAGATCGTAAAAGATTATGGTTTTGATGTGTATTTTAAAAGGCCAAGATATTTGGCAGGCGATAAGGTCTCCCGCCTGGAGGCTGTAAGGCATGCCTGCTTATGGGCTGAAGATAATTTTAAGCGCAGGTACGATATTGTAGTGGATTTAGGGGTTTCCACGCCGTTAAAAACATCGGAAGATTTAGAAAATGCCGTGAAATTGCTTGTTAATGCAAAGGCGTCAAACGTCTTTAGTGTAACTCTCTCGAGGAGGAATCCTTATTACAACATGGTTGAGAAAACAGGGAATAGGGTGTCTTTGGTGAAGGCCTTAGGTAAAAAAATTATAGATAGAAGAGACGCCCCGGAAGTATATGATATGAACGACGGGATTTCTGCATGGAAGAGGGGTGTATTGTTTAGCAACATGCCCCAATTTAATAAGGACACAAAGATATATATTATGCCTAATATACGAAGTATTGATATAGATGAGGAATTTGATTTTAATCTGGCTGAGTTTTTGATAAAGAGGACTGAAAAAAGGTAAATCTTTTATGTTTAACATAAGATTAAAAGAGAGTTATATTTTCATACCCATGTTAATTGCCTATATCGCCTTAGGCATATTTTATCCCTTTCTTAAAATGGACATAGTGAAATTTCTTCTATTCCAGATATTATTTTTACTATTACCGGGTTATGTATTTTCAAAGTGGTTTATATCCCAAGACCTATCCAAGATTCAAAGGTGTATATTTTGTTATCCAGTGAGTATGATACTGATATTTATACTAAGTTGGACAGGAAACCTTTTAAATATAAAATATCTAGAAAGCCTGATACTTTTATTCTCCACGATGTCAATTTATAAGATAATAAGGGAAGATAGCAGAGAAACGCAGAAATGTGCAAATCTTCCCATCGCATTAAGCATATTTTTGTATAGTATTTGTATAATCATTGTCTTTAGGATGTTTATCCTGCCCTGCTCTCCCCCAAGCCCGGAGTATCAAGGGCTGTATTATCAAGATACATTATGGACCGTTGGCAATACATGGGCGTATATCAGGGGCTTTCCTTTAGAAGATCCAAAATTTTCTGGCGTATTATTTGGCTACCACATGCTGCAGAATATTTACCACGCAACCGTATATAAATTTACAGGAATAGACCCTTTTTATACCCTTTTCTCCATTGGCCGGATATTTTACTGGTTTATTACGGTGTTTCTTGTTTTTTATGGGGGACTAAAAATAGCAAGATTCTCGCTAAGAAAAGTTATAATACTTTGCCTGGGTTTATTTTTTACCAGCGCATTTTTTGCCGGTGAGGCACAGAATACTCTTTTTACAAATCCTATTTCGTGGTCTTTCGGCTTGCCGGTTTTAATTTTATTCATTTTCTATATCAATTCATACCTGGATAAAGAGAGAGAATTGGATATCATTTATCTGGCCATACTTTTTACCTATTTTACGGCAACAAAGGCTATTTTAGGAATAATAGTCCCAATTGTCTTAATAGCGGTGTTTATATTAAGAAAGAGTTTTTTTCGTAAACGTAAAGAGATATTGTTTCTTTTCAGTTTATTTTTAGGAGCTATTCTATTAAAAATCACAATATTTCAAAATGCAATACATGAATTATATTACGACTATGATACTTCAAAATCTTTGGCTTACTCTATATTCACGCACATGTACTTTATAAGAAATTACGTAGACATAATATATCCAATTTACAGGTTTTTTAGCAGTTTTTTTAGATACTTACCCAGGTACCTTCTAAACTGGCCTGTATTGCTATTTCTCATTGTATTTTTTACAAATAATAAATTTAGAGAAAAGATAAAAGATATTAAAGGTTCTATTATGTTTATACTGGTTTTTTTTCTGGTCGCTATATCAATAGGTTGTATATTGTTTTTTCCAGGCGCTCGAATATATAATATCTGGTATACTCAGATTGTTTTTTTGTTTTTGGGAGTATTTGCCTTGGATTATATATTAAGCATAAATGATTTAGGATACAAGATTATTTCAATTTTATTTTTGGTTTTAAGTATGACAGTCTATACCCTGAGTTTTGCTCTTGGCGTTGAGACCGGATATGGAAAATTGCCAAGCGTCAAAGGGAGGATATGGGACCCAAGGGCTTCTATAAGTTATGATGAGTGGCTGGCAATGGATTGGTTAAAGAAAAATACTGGCTCTGATCAAATATTTTTTAGCGACAGAAGATATTTTAGTCCCCCTGGTTCTGAAATTGACCTTCCAAGGTTTTATGGGTATACTGCGCTGAGCGGGAGACAGGCCTTTGCAGAAGGAGAGGGAGGAAATGACCCCAATAAGATTCCATCAAAGAGATTAAAATCCATCGTTCTGGGGCGATGGGAACTAATAAATAGATTTTTGTCTTCGATGGACCCATCAGAACAGGAGGATTTATTAAAAAAAATCCGAGCCGACTATTTTGTTCAAAGTTTACGGTTTAATAAAAAAGACTTCTCAAGGGTAGCCGATCTGAACCTGGTTTATGAAAATAAGGATATAAAGATCTTTCAAGTGTTCAAGGCTAAGCCTTGAACACTACGCTAAGGAGGAAAAGATGTCTAAGATAAAAGTTGTAATATTATGCGGAGGACAGGGCACAAGGATTAGAGATGTGTCTGAGGTTTTGCCAAAACCTATGTTAAGTATAGGTAATAGGCCTATTCTTTGGCATATAATGAAGATATATGCACATTATGGTCTGAAGGATTTTATCCTATGTCTCGGCTATAAAGGTTGGGTTATAAAGGAGTTTTTTTTAAACTATTATGCCAAGGTTTCAGATATGACTATAAAGATTGGAGAGCAAAATTCAGTAAAATATCATAACGTGAACAATGAATCAGATTGGAATATAACCATGGTTGAAACCGGTGAAGATTCACAGACTGGAGCAAGGATATGGAATGTGCGAAAATATCTGGAAGACTGCGATATCTTTAGCGTTACCTATGGTGATGGCGTTGCAGATATTGATATTGGTTCCTTGATAAAGCGTCACAAGGAATCAGGCCTTATGGGCACTATAACCGGCGTTCACCCTTCTGGCAGGTTTGGTGAAATGGAGATATCTGGAAATACAATTTCTGAATTCAATGAGAAGCCTAATGTCAGCATGGGTTTGATAAACGGCGGTTTTATGATGTTGAATAGAGACGTTATCGATAGGTATTTTAGAGCTGGTGAAGATTTGGTAATGGAAGGCGAGGTCTTACCCAAGATGGTAAAGGACAGACAACTCGGGGTTTATCAGCATAATGGTTTCTGGCAGTGTATCGACACGCAAAGAGAGTATGATCTTTTGAATCTAATGTGGTTTAGTGAAAAAGGAGCCCATTGGAAAGTATGGAAATAAAAAAACGAAATAATTACTGGCGCACTAAAAGAGTTTTAATAACCGGGCATGAAGGTTTTGTAGGAAGCTGGCTTGCAAAAGTTTTACTTGAGAAAGGCGCATATATTGTAGGCATAGATAAAGTAGAAAACAGGCGCCTATCTGTACTGGAAGGGTTGAGAGGCCGGATAACATGCATAAAAGGCAATATTTCTAATCTTAGATTAGTTAAGGCGCTCATTGATAAATATAAACCTCGGATTATTTTTCATTTGGCTGCAGAGGCAATAGTTGATAAAGCCAATAAAAACCCTCTTAGGACCTTCAGGTCAAATATAGAAGGGACATGGAATATATTAGAGGCTTCGAGAGATAAACAATTTATAGAGGGTATTATAGTAGCTTCCAGCGATAAGGCCTATGGCAGCCATGAGAAGCTCCCATACAGAGAAGATGCTGCCTTAAAAGGAAACCATCCTTATGATGTTTCAAAAAGCTGCACTGACCTGATATGCCATACTTACTGGAATACATATAAAGTGCCTGTATGCGTAACGCGCTGCGGCAACATCTATGGCCCGGGAGATTTTAATTTTTCCCGCGTAGTCCCGGATGCCATTCGCTGCGCTATTAACGATAAGCAGTTTATAATAAGAAGCGACGGGAGATTTACCCGCGATTATGTATATGTAGAAGATATAGTTAATGGATATATTATGTTAGCCGAAAAACTAAAAAAATTAAAATTGCAAGGAGAGGCATTTAATTTTAGTGACGAAAACCCTGTCGCAGTGATTGATGTGGTGAAGAAGATCTATAGATTAATAGACAAGAAGCCGAATTATAAGATTTTAAATAAAGCGGAATATGAAATAAGGCATCAGTATTTGGATGCAACCAAGGTCAAAAGGTTTTTAAGCTGGAAATCAAAATATGATTTAGATAGTGGTTTGATGAAAACAATTAACTGGTATGGCAAATTTTTAAGGGGTTATAAGTAGAAAGAAAGTAACGATAATAATATCAACGAGTTATGTAAAATTTCTACAGGGGTTTTTATTTGACAGGTGCGTCTATAATAGATAGAATACAGTTTTCGGGAAGGTGTGGAAAAGTTAGCAAAATCAATGGAGGGAGATTATGAAAATCTTTGTTACAGCTGAGATAGGGATCAATCATAATGGCCGTGTCGATATTGCCAAGCAATTGATTGATGTGGCCAAGGTTGCAGGAGCTGATGCCGTTAAGTTCCAAAAACGGACGGTCGCAAAGGTCTATTCAAAGGAAGAGTTGGATAAACCCCGGGAAAGCCCCTGGGGCACAACCAACAGGGAACAGAAATTGGGTTTGGAGTTTGGAAAGGCGGAATATGACGAAATAGATAGGTACTGTAAAGAGAAGGGGATTGAATGGTATGCCTCTGCCTGGGATCTGGATAGCCAGGCGTTCCTGCGTCAGTATAATTTGAAATATAACAAGATAGCCTCTGCCATGATGACTGATTTGAAATTACTGCGCGAAGTGGCTTCAGAACACAAACATACTTTTATCTCCACGGGGATGTGTGACATGGTCATGATTGATCGCGCTGTGGATATATTCAGGAAAGCAGATTGCCCCTTCGAGCTCATGCATTGCGTTTCCACGTATCCGACAAATGACGAAGATGCGAACTTAAATTGCATACCTGTCTTGCGCGGCCGTTATCATTGTAATGTCGGTTATAGCGGACATGAGGGCGGGCTTGCGGTCTCCTATGCTGCTGCTGCATTGGGAATCACATCGCTGGAGAGGCACATCACTCTTGACCGCGCCATGTACGGCTCTGATCAGGCAGTATCACTTGAACCGGCCCTTTTTGTCCAGTTGATTGGCGGAGTGAGGAAGATAGAAAAGGCTGTGGGGGACGGGATAAAGAAAATGCAGGAGAAAGAGGTGCCGATAGCCAGGAAGCTAAGATCTCACATTCAATTGGAGTCTCATAAATAATGCTCAAGGTTTCTGATTATATAATGAATTTTCTTGTTTCGAAGGGGGTATCAAGGGTCTTTGTGTTGCCTGGCGGGGGCTCAATACACCTGGTAGATTCATTAGGGCGGTGCAAGAAACTGGGATACATATGTTTCTTTCACGAACAGGCATTGGCAGTTGCCGTTGAAGCGCATGGCCAGCATACGAATAGGCCTGGAGTAGGGCTGGTTACTTCCGGTCCAGGCAGTACGAACACAATTACCGCAGTTGCCGCAGCATACATTGACTCGACTCCATGCGTGTTCATTTCCGGACAGGCGAAGCGTTCTGATCTGAAGGGCGGTACCGGAGTGCGGCAGATGGGCTCGCAGGAGGTGGATATTGTTTCCATGGTGAAGTGTATCACGAAATACGCAGTAACCATCCTGATTCCCGAAGATGTGCGGTTCCACCTCGAAAAGGCTTGGTATGAGGCCACCACGGGCCGCATGGGCCCGGTCTGGCTGGATATCCCCCTTGATGTACAAGGATCCTTGATAGACGAAACCATTCTGCAAGGTTATGTAACGCCCGAGCCCTGCAAACCGGATCTTCCGCTTGCACAGATAACCACTGCGCTGGAACGCTCGAAACGACCATTGATTCTTATCGGTAATGGAGTAAAACTTTCCGGCGCCTCTGACATTGTTAGGGATTTTGCTGTTAAACATCAAATCCCAATGGTTCTCACATGGAAAACAGCTGACTTCCTTGGTTATGACCATCCTCTTAATTGCGGATTCCCCGGTATCCTGGGAAGCCGTTACGCAAATTTTATTGTTCAGACCTGTGACATGCTCCTTGTTCTTGGCAGTCGGCTTGACCCGAGCCTGACCGCATTCAATAGCAAAGATTTTGGACGCAATGCGTTCAAAATCATGATTGACATTGACGTGGCAGAGATTAATAAAGTCAAGAATGTTGATATGAGGATTAGTGCCGACATCAGCAAAGCAATGACTGCAATAGCAGGAATGGCGATTAAGATGCCGGATCACTCAGAGTGGCTGGATCATTGCGAGCGGCTCAAAAAACGTTACCCTGCGATGTGCGGATGCACAGATTCATGTGACGGGGTTGACCTGTACCTTTTTATTTTAGAGCTTTTCCAGCAGCTGCAGCCGACTGACATAATTGTACCTGAGAGTTCGGGCGCGGCAGGCGAGGTAACCTATCAAGCCATGAAGGTTAAATTTGGTCAAAGCATCAAAAATGCGGCAGGCCTGGGCGCTATGGGATTCGGGTTGCCGTATGCGATCGGTTCATGTCTGGCGATGGAACGGCGCCGCACTATTCTTATCAACGGAGATGGCGCATTTCAGCTTAATATTCAGGAGCTTGAAACTGTTCGAAGACTGCAGCTGCCGATCAAGATGTTCATCCTGGATAACGGCGGTTATATGAGCATAGCAAACACACAGCGCAGTATGTTTGATGGTTTCATTGTTGGCGCGGATGCTTCAAGCGGATTCACGCTACCGGATACGTGTGCTATAGCAGAGGCCTATAAGCTGCGCAAAATGGAGATCTTGAGCAATGACGACGTGAGGGCCGGAATTAGAGATGTGTTGACAGGCGATGAGCCTGTTCTGTGCCGTATTAATGTCAGGTCTGACCAGCCGATCGCTCCGAAAGTACGATCGATGAAGCTCGCTGATGGAGGAATGGTATCCAAACCGCTGGAGGATATGTGGCCGTATCTGCCGGCTGACGAACTGGCGGAGAATATGAGGATAAGCACGGATGATTAAGGTCGTTATTATGGATATTGACGGGGTTTTGACAGACGGCAAGGTTACTATCGATTCGTCCGGAAATGAATTCAAGACCATAGACTATAGGGATGTCGATGCGGTCTTTGAAATGAAACGGCGCGGCATTAAGGTGGGAATCATCACAGGAGAATCCTCAGTCATCACCCTGGCTCTCAAGGAACGTTTTAAGCCGGATTTCTTTTACGACGGCTGTAAGGACAAGGCCCTGGCCTTGAAAGAGATACGTGTTAAAACCGGAACGGCTCCTGAAGAGATCTGTTATGTCGGCGATGGCAAGTACGACATTGCGATAATGAAACTGGTCCGGTTTGCGGCATGTCCCGCTAATGCCATTCCTGAAGTAAAGGCAGTTTCTAACATACATCTTAAAAGTTGCGGAGGCGACGGCTGCATATCAGAACTCCTGAAATGGATTGAGGAACAGAATAGTTATGAATCTTGACGATGCAATCAATGTCCTGGCTGCGGAATGCAGGAATCCACATTTAGGACTTCCCGAGTCGGTATTTCTATTGCTCTCGCGTCTGACGCCACTAGTGAATGTCGATCTCTTGATCAAGGATGACATGGGCCGGACCCTTCTGACGTGGCGCGATGACATCTACTATGGATCCGGTTGGCACATACCTGGCGGCATAGTCCGATTTAAAGAGACCATACACGAGCGCATTATAGCTGTGGCAAGGCTGGAACTGGACTGTGAAGTTGTTTTTGAACCCTGCCCGGTGGCGACCAACGAGTATATTGCCCAAAAGCGATGCGAGCGAGGGCATTTTATTTCGTTTCTCTATCGCTGCAAACTGGCCACTGAGCCGCCGGAAAAGTTAAAATATCAGGAAGGGAACCCTCAGCCGGGTATGTACGCTTTCTTCCGACAGGCCCCGGAAAACCTTTTGAATATCCATGATGTATACAGAAAATACATCAATAGCGAAGGATGAGACGCATATGTCCGATTTAGAATTAAAGAACCATACTGAGCGCGTAAAACGTGAAAAACTGAGAGAAGAAAAGCCTCTCGTCTACGAGAAGATCATCAAGCTTAGAGATATGCAAAGGCGCGAAGAGTGTACGTCCCGGATAGATATCGGATATAACTATGCATGCAATCTCAAATGCAAACACTGTATGGCTGACACGTTTCAGAAGAAAGACAGGTCATTGACCCCTGCGGACTTGCGAAGCATAGCTGAACAGGCCGATGCCCTTGGCTGGTGCCAGTTCAATATTTCCGGCGGGGAACCCTTGATTTTGAAAAACTTTGACGAGGTGCTAAAGGCGCTCATGCCGGACAGGTTCCATATCGGAATAAGTACGAATGGTTACTTTCTGACGGAAGAGAAGGCGAGACATTTGAAATCAATAGGATTGGACAAGGTAATGATAAGTCTTGATAGTTATAATGAAGCCCTTCACGATGCGAACCGCGCCGATAACGGAGCGTACGTAAAGGCAATCAATGCGATCTGGAACGCAAAGAATGCCGGGCTCGATACGATAATACAGCATGTGATAACACATCAGAATGCCAGAACAGAGGAAACAGTCAAGCTGGCAAAATTTGCCCAGGATAACGGTTTTTCTCTTGACCTGGTCATTGCCAAGGCCCTTGGTGAATGGGAGGGGCGCCACGAAGTATTGATTGACGCTGAGGACGCGAAATTTCTTTATGAACTGCACAAGAAATATCCGGCAGCCAGGCGCGACGTCTTTCCTTCATACGGAATGTACGGAGGCTGCGGCGTGCTAAAGAGATGTTTTCATATCTCCCAATACGGCGACGTCTTCCCCTGCGTGTTTATGCACATAACCATCGGAAACATCTTTGAGGATTCACTGAAGACGATTGTTGACCGCGGAATGAAGATTCGGCATTTTCGGGATCATTCCTCGATCTGTCTCTCTGGAGAAGATAGATCTTTTATAAATAAATACATGTCGAGGTTTTACGGGAAGCCCCTGCCTGTTGACTACCGCGAGATATTTACAGATAAGGACGATTTTGTCCAGGAGTGAAAATGCCCTCACTTGAGAAGTATTCAGCCCTTAAGACAAAGAGGGTCAGCCTGCGCGATGCAATACCGCTGGTAAAGCCCTTTACTATCCTTCTGGAACCGACAAGTATCTGCAACTTCAAATGCACCTGCTGTTTCCAGAACGAGCCGGATTTTCATTCGTATCTTCCAAGGGGACACATGAAAATCGAGGATTTCAGAAAGATTGCGGACGACCTGGCTACATGGAAGGGCGCCAGAATACGGGTCATACGGATCATTGGTTTTGGCGAACCATTACTCAATCCATTGACACCTCGTATGGTGAAATACTGCAAAGAGCTCGACATTGCAGAACGCATCGAAATCACAACGAATGCGTCGCTTCTCACTCCAGCGGTCTCAGAGGAGTTGATTGACGCAGAGCTGGATTACATTCGCTGCTCTGTATATTCGCTTGATCAGAAACGCCATGAGGCGCTGACGCAAAGCCGAATTAGCATTGAAGCGATAAAAGATAATATTGTCACATTAAAGACGTTACGCGCATCCAGAGGAGCTCATAAGCCATTCATATACGCAAAGATGCTTGAGAGCCGGGATCCGTCAGAGAACGGTCTATTTCTAGAAGCGTATTCGAATATTGCTGACGAGGCAGCTTTGGAAAAGCCCCATCAATGGCTTTCTTGCGCGGATTCCTGCGGTCCTGCAATGCGGCACGTCTGCCCCCAGCCGTTTAAGATGATGAGTGTTCATTTTAACGGCGATGTTATACTCTGCGATCCTGATTGGAAGGGGAACACATGCGTCGGGAATGTCCTTATAGAGAACATCTCTTCCATTTGGGGAGGCAGTAAGATGCGTGAGTTCTGGAGGATGCAGCTCGAGAAGAGAAGGCGCGAAAATAAAAGCTGCCGGAAGTGCTCTTTTCTTATCGATGAGTACGTTATGGATAATCTAGACGGGGTTTCTCCGGATGTTCTGGGAGGCCACTGATATGAAGAGATTTCTCGAGACCGTCTCGGAGACTTCCCGTCCTGTAGTTGTGTTCGGAGCCTCGGTTATTGGCAAGATAATTCTCGATTCGCTTGACATATTAAATATCCGTCTAGCCGCCTTCTGTGACAACGATGTTCGAAAACAGAAGGAGTTGTTTCATGGGCATAGGGTCATTTCTTTTGAAAAGATGCGCGAGGATTATCCCGACGCGCTTGTAATCATAGCTGCCAGACGGTATTTTGATGAGATACGAAAGCAGCTTTCGGCTGCTGGGTTCAAGGATGTGTTCAGCGATTCAGATATTGTAAGCTGCATTGATTTCAAGAAGACGCCGCATTCAAAACTCGGAAGAATTATGTGGTATCTGGCCAGAATCGGCAAGCTTTCTGAAATGATGGAACTCCCTTCAGATAGTTTGCATATTCCCCGGCTGAACGTGGTTATTACCACGCGTTGCACCTTGAAATGCGAAGACTGTTCCAGTCTTATGAGGCATTACCGAAAGCCCTCTGATTTTGATGCATCAAAGATAATCGCCTCTCTTGACAGAATACTGTCGTGCGTCGGCCTCATCTATCACGTCGAGATCCTCGGGGGCGAACCGTTCTTACACAAGGAGCTTCCACCGATCGCCAGGCACCTGCTTGATTCGGGAAAAATATTGCATGTCGATGTTATCACAAATGGAACCATTGTGCCTTCTGAGAAGGAGCTTAATTCCCTGAAACATGAAAATTTATCCGTCGTCATAGATGATTATGGAGCGCTGTCGAAGAAGATGGTTTCTCTATCGGATGCATTACAGCGTCATGGTGTTGACTTCCGCGTCAACCGACATTGGGCCTGGGCAGACCTCGGCAGCTTCGAATCAAGAAATCGCCCCGAAGAAGAGCTGCGGGAACTTTTTGCCAGATGTAATTTTAACTCGTGCGTCGAACTGCTTGACGGAACCCTGTATCACTGCCCGCGCTCTTCGCATGGGACAAAGACAGGGCTTGTTCCGGAATATCGTGGCGATTCAATCGATATTCTTGATGTGCCTTCAGGCAATGCCGTTCTGAGAGAATCTCTCAGGGCATTTTTCTACGATATGAGGTTTCTCCGCGCATGTGATCACTGCGATGGAAATACGGGTGATTCCCTGAAGCTCATTCCCGCAGAACAACATACTCGAGGCGTAACCAATGACTGATATAAAGAGATGCCGCGTCTGCGGAAATATATTTACGGCCGAAAGCATGCTCAAACTGCCGGACATGCCGGCGGCCGTGCAGAACCTGCCGGCCAAGAAAGACGAGGCTATTGCTTCCGGTATCGTTCTCGACATCAGGCAGTGTTCATTTTGCGGACTTGTCCAGCTCCTCAACGCGCCGGTCCCATATCATAAAGATGTTATCAGGCCAGGAGGAGCGTCTCTTTCCATGAGAGCTGGGCAGTATGATCAATTCAAAATCTTTGTCGAACGGTTTTCTCTTATGAATAAGAACATAATTGAGGTCGGTTCTGGACGCGGCGAATATCTCTCGATTTTGAAAGAACTGCCTGTCAAGGCCTTTGGAATGGAGCACAATCCTGATTTTGTTAGGATTGCAAACGAAAAAGGCTTGAAGACATTTCAGGCATACCCCACAGATTTGCGTGGGTCGCCCGATGATATCATGTTTGATGCCTTTATTTCAATCAACGTCCTTGAGCATGTCCCTGATCCGGCCGTGTTCCTGCGGTCCTGCGCAAACCTCCTTACGGAGAAGGGCGTCGGAATGATCAGTGTTCCTGACTTCGAATACGAGTTGAGTGATAACGGCATATTCAGTTTTATGAGCGACCATCTGTCGTACTTTTCAGCGGATACCCTGCGTAATGCGCTAAGTATCAATGGCTTTGACGTCGTTGAGATATTCAAAAACAGGGATTTGAATGTCATTACCGCATATGTTATTAAACGCAGGCAATGTGATCTGGCCGCGGCCATAGACAAGAGTCATGAGTTCAATGAGACTATCAACGGTTACATAAAGACAATCCTGGACAGCGGCGGTCGCATTGCAGTCTGGGGAGCGAGCCATCTTGCATTCAGCATTATTGCATCGTCAAGGACAGCGAAGATGATCTCGTACCTAGTTGATTCCTCTCCGGTTAAGCAGGGAAGGTTCTCACCGGCATCCGGCCTCGAAATCTTTCCACCGGAGCATCTGCGCGAGGATCCGGTTAACGCGATTCTGATTATGTCTCCTGAATATTCAACAGAGATCGCGGCAGGCATTGAGAAACAGTATTCAGACCTTATTCATCATATTGCGACGTTCATAGACGGTGGTCTTAAGACGATAAGGAAGCTGAAATGATTTTGATTAATCCTGTAGCCCCTAATAGAATGGGGATGATTTCAAGATATACCGATGCCACTCTTCCAATGGGCATTGGGACATTGGCAGGGTATCTCTTGGCAAAAGGCAGGCAGGCCAAAATCATAGACGAGTTGAGTGGCCCGATGCGGCTATCTGATGTTAATAGCCATATCAAGCAGCTTAGCAAACCCTATATATTCGGCATTAGCTGTCTGACAATAAATATATCGAGGGGGTATGAGATAGCAAGGATGCTCAAAAGAGAGTATCCCGATGCCAAGGTCATATTGGGAGGCATACACGCCACAGCGCTGCCCGAAGAGGCCCTTGCCAAAGGAAATATAGTAGACATAGTGGTAAGAGGAGAAGGCGAAGAGACGCTTTTATTATTATATGATACCATAAAAAACAATAGAAACTATTCTGACATAGCAGGAATATCATTTAAGGAAAACGGCAAAATAATACATAATCCTGCTCGCCCATTAATAGAAGATTTAAATACTATACCTCGTTTTCCTTACGAGTTATTCGCCGATAAATACAGCGGCTTAGGCCATCTTATGACATCGAGGGGATGTCCATATGATTGTATATTTTGTAGCCAGAGGCTCATATCAGGAAAAAGATATAGATTTGCGTCATGCGAATCTGTTATCGAGACAATAGATTTGCTTATAAACAAATACAATCAACGCAACCTTGGTTTTTACGACGACAATTTCCTTGTGAACAAAAAAAGAGTAAGGTCATTGTGCGAACTGATAATACAGAAGGGCTTTAATCTCAGGGCTGCCTTCAGTTGCCAGACAAGGGCGGATAATGTCGATAGAGAGACTCTTGCCTATCTGAAGGATGCGGGATTCGCCCATATCGGACTGGGAATAGAGACAGGCTCCGAGAGGTTGATGAAAATACTAAACAAACGAGAGACTGTAAAGGTTAACATCGAAGCCGTAAAAATGATAAAAGAAATGGGTTTTGGGACTAGTGGCTTTTTTTTGTTTGGAATACCAACCGAGACGCAAAGAGAGAGGTTCCAGACATACAGGCTCGCCAAAAAGATGAGACTTGATTATGCAAAGTTTAATAATATAGTCCCATATCCGAAAACCAGACTCTGGGAGATAGCGCAAAAAGAAGGCACTTTGAACATCGCGAAGGATTGGGAAAACTTCAATTCTGTCGAGGGGGTCGTGAAAGGGGTATTTTCCAAAGCGAAATTACCGTATATACCAATTAATACCACAGAGAAGCAATTACGAAGGGATATGGTGCGGTCAAATTTTTACTTTTATCTAGCGCATCTTTCTTCTCTCTTCGTATCGAAGCAGAATAAGTCTGACTGGTTTAGTCTTTCCGAAAGATGGTATTTTAACCCGAAAGAATTGTTTTATCTTTTCATACTCCTGCTGAAAGTCGCACTTAATTGCGTAATTGTCTTTGATGTGAAATGGTTTATCGAAGAATTGAGGGACAGATGACACTAATAAAGATTGAAAGGGGTATTAAGTATGGCTAAAATCAGTTACACTTTTAAAAAGGCAAGTGAAAGAACCAGACTTGAAACAGTAATCCCTCTTGAAACTCCCTTTGAGCTGCAGTTGGCTGTCGCAAGCTCTTGCAACTTTAGATGTGTTTATTGTTACTGGTTCAACCCAAAAGTACTAAAGAAACTCAATATTAAAAAAGGAGTAATGGATTTCGATCTTTATAAAAAAATTATTGACGATCTTGATGAATTTCCTCAAAAGTTAAAAGTTATACGTTTGATGAGAGAAGGTGAACCATTGTTAAATAAAAGATTCACCGATATGGTTCGCTATGCCAAGAAAAAGCAGCCTTCCGTAAATGTGGATACGACTACGAATGCAAGCCTGCTGACTCCGGAACTTTCGGATGAGATCATAGATTCCGGGCTGGATAAGATAGGTATTTCCCTCCAGGGCATGAACGTCGAAGCCTATAAAAGGATATCAGGCGTTGACATCGATTTCGACAGATTGCTTGAGAATGTGATCTATTTTTGCGAACATCGAAAAAATTGCCAAGTCTATATCAAGATACATGACATCGGCGTTAATGAAGCCGAAAAGCAAAAATTCTTTCAATTGTTTGACAAATATGCCGACGAAATGTTTGTTGAACACATTTTTCCAACATGGCCCGATTTAGATCTTTCAAAGGTCACGAACAATGATGGGATTGGCTACTATGGCAATCCAGTTTCCGACTCACCCATAAAAATATGCAACTTGCTGTTTTATGATTTGACTATTAGTTTCAATGGGATCGTCACCGCATGCGCACTTGATTGGGAAGGAAAAACCAATTTTGGCGATGTAAACCACCAGAGTTTGTATAAAATCTGGAACGGTAAAAAGCATAATGATTTTAGACGTATGCATCTAAGTGGAAACAGGTTTAGTAATGACCTATGTGGGAAATGCGATGCCTTAGAGTATTGCGAACCCGATATAATTGATGATTACGCCGACATGCTCCTTGAAAGATACAAAGATTTGCCATAATTTAGAAGAAAGAACCGTCGTAATACTTCGGGCGTCAGCCCGTGTCAGTGAAGCTGTGAGGATGGTGAAAGCCAATACCGGTCGCGCAATGAGGCAGAAGTTCAAGTTTTTAGACAAGGTGTATTGGGGGATGGATGGTATTTGGTCCACTTGTATTCTAAAATGCTACGGGCGTGAGCCCGTAGAAATTTACTCTCGTGTTTGAAACTCATTACTGAATGATATGTATCCGTCTGGAAAATATATAGTTAGTATCGTTGTCCCTGTATTCAATGATGAAAAACGTATTGGGCGATGCATTGAGAGTGTTATCAAACAGACTTACACAAATATCGATCTGATTCTGGTTGATGATGGTTCACAAGATCGTACAGGGAAAATATGCGACGAATACGCAGCAAAGGATCAAAGAATAAAAGTGATTCATACCGATAATGTAGGAGTTGGAAGAGCAAGAAATTTAGGAATAAAACATACATGTGGGACTTTCATTTTCTTTTTGGATTCAGATGATTTTTTAGAAGTTTATGCCTTAGAACGGATGATTGATGGATATCATAAATCCAACGCTGACATTGTATTGGGTAATTTTTACATAAATGGTGAAAAGGTCAAAACGTGTTTTAATCGTCCCCTTTCGAACGATAAGTTATTAAATTTATCAGAATTTATTAGCTATGTCAGGGGGTATTTGCAAAAACCACGAGGTACTTCAATCTTTGTTTATGTGTGGGGGAAACTATTTAAATCCTCTATAATTAAAGATAACAGTCTTTGTTTTGATAGTGATTTGCATGTATATGAAGATACACTTTTTAATTTTAAATACTTTCTATGGATTCAGAGTGCTTATTTCATAGAACAACCGTTGTATCACTATCAAGTAGATATGAGTTCAAAGTCGAAGGCTTTGAGGCTTACCAATGAGTTTTTAGGATATAAAAAAATGATTTATTCCATTGAGAAGTTTCTTGCAAAACATAATGTAAAGAAAGTGACGTTGGAGAAAGAAGTAGGACATTGCATTGTCTCTTTTAGTATCAAAGTGATGATGCAGTTAGTGGAGCACTCTATGCACAAAGAGTTGCATATCTCATTTGCAGTGCTTAAGTCTATCTTTACTAAGATGGTGCAGGACGCGGATATTCAAAAAAGCTTGATCCACTATTCTCCCACAGAAAAGGACAGTGTCATCATTCCAAAGCTAATGAAGTTACAATGGATATCCCCCATCATATGGGTGTGTAAATTCAAACAGAAAAATAAGGATTAATGATGCAATGTAACAACTCTATGGTTCAATTTGATTTTCATGCACTGCAGACAGCAGAAGTGCCTATTGTGATATTTGGTGCCAAGACGGTAGGGGAAGCGATCTATTATGAGTGCATGACCAGGGGTGTGAAGGTTACATGTTTTTGTGATAATTTTATTGAGTTCACAAATAAGAAAAAATTTGGTTTAACAATTTTTCATCCTGATGCATTGAAAAACAGGTTTGATGACGCCATTTTTATTATTTCTGCGTGTGACATACAGGATGTCATCGCTCAACTGGTCAGTATAGGGTATAGTAAGTGGTATCCAGGCGGACTTCTTTTAAACAGTTTTGATGTTACTAAATATCCTTTTAGCGCGTCGTATGATTTTGTGGAATACACCGTCAGTTCAGCGATATTGTCTCATGAAGGATATATGCATCCAGATAAAGTGTATCTTAGGAGTCTGGATATTATTATTACAGAAAAGTGCTCTTTGAAATGTGCAGATTGTTCAAACCTTGCCCAATATTATGATAACCCTAAAGATGACAATATAAATGATATTTTAGCCTCGCTGGATGCTTTTTGTCATTATATCGATAAAGTCAATGAAGTTCGGGTCATAGGCGGGGAACCTTTTATGAACAAAGATATTTATGCGTTTCTCGTAAAACTGATTGAGATAGATAAGATTAGAAAAGTTCTCATATTTACCAACGGAACGATACTTCCTAGAAGCAACTATTTGGAGATTTTGGGGCATGAAAAAATACTGCTGATTATTACAGATTATGGTGCATTGTCTAAAAATTATGGTGCATTGATCCGGATATGTGAGGAAAATAGAATTGCTTATTATTCAGAAGTCGCAAATGGTTGGACGGATTGTGCCACAATACAGAAGCATGAACGGAGTGTAGAAGAACTGAAATCTATTTTTAAACGGTGCTGTGCAAAAAATCTTTTCACGCTCTCCAAAGGGAAAGTATTTCGGTGCCCATTTGCTGCGAATGTCGATAGACTGGGGGCCTCTCCTAAATTCAAAGGAGACTATATCAATGTTTTCGCGCGGCCAACCAAGCAGGATTATAAACGTTTTTTTCTGGAAAAATCCTTTCTTGAAGTTTGCGATTACTGCAATGGTCGGTTTTTTACTGACCCCGTGATTAAACCAGCCACTCAGTTGAATAAACCCTTGCACTATACTAAGTACGGTTAAAACCCTGTTTACGGCAGGAATCGTAAGTTTCTCCGTACTATTAAGTGAGTTTTTCGATGTTCAAAATGTGACTCTTTAGAATATTGTAAACCTGATATCATTGATGATTACGCAGAGATGCTGCTTGAGAAATATAAAGATTTGTCATAATTAAAAAGGGTATAAAATGAAAGATAAACACATATTTATTACTGGGGG
>CAYZNX010000002.1:0-29160 GCA_964479825.1 uncultured Planctomycetia bacterium
GCTTCGCTCGCAATGACAGAAGAATACAGGCTTCAACCAGCTTGCGCTTCCTGCAATCTGGCCAGGCCTTGCCTCTAGAGAATAGAATAGAACTTGACCTGCGTTTAGCTGCTCCTGGCAATGAATTGGAATTCCAGCGCGTCTTGCGTCATGAACTGAGCCACCTTGACCGAGACCCATCACATGCGCCTCCACGCGTGCTTTCACCAGCATGGTTTAGAGAAGAATTCCGCGCGTTTGGAGCAGAGTGGCAGGCGAGACGACGAGATGTAACTATTGATGTGATGGCTTATGATGGCTCAGGCGATAACGCTCGATTCCGAACAGAACAAGTCCCACAAGAGCCAAGACCGAAAGGATTACAGAGGCTTCTAAAGCCATTTCATTCACTCTCCTTATCTTTACTTGGGCACGCTACAATTCCAATAGTAATTAGAAATATTAGCGCTAAGGCAAAACTTATTCTTATAGCAGGTCTAAATTTAATAAAGAATTCCGATGCTAGCATAGCTGCTAATAGAATGCTGGAGAAGTTGAGAGACATTTTAAAAATGCCAGATCGTCTTCCTGTAGTAAATAAAATTCGTTTAGTCATGTCTAGAATAAATATATCACAACGATTAGGTTTGTCAAGAACAATAAGAGGCAGGCCGGCAGCGGTTTTAGCAATTGCAAGTTTTATATTGGCGCCTTTCCTGATAGCAGCACAGGCTAATCCTGATAGTCCGACAGTCCAGATGGCTGGGTTTGGGTTTTTTGGCATATTATTTAGCAATCCATTATTAACAATCTCAAGCGTTGCATTAGGGGTTATAGTCTTACATCTTTTATCATCAGCATTTGCTATAGAAACCAGAAGAGTTGAACTGAAAAAAATAGATTTAGTAGGTTATTTAAGAACTACAGTGATTTACTGGCCAATAATTATATCTGCCCTCTGGCCCCTATTTACCTCTGTTGAGTTACCAGTTGCAGGTATTATAACTCAGATAATGGTCGGAGGTCTTATTGGAGGTCAGTTAGGATTACGTATAGATAGATGGATTTTCAAAAGAGAGGTTGATTATATACCATTTTTTAACGTGGGTATAAACTTGCCAGATGTTACTTATTTATTAGGCGAAGTAGCGGTAAACTTTCTTATAGGATGGAATTTAGGCCGTATCTTCGGTTCTGCTCCTTTAGCCTTAGCCATCGCAGGTATTATGATGATTTTAAAGCCAGCATTTTTATCTTTGGTACGGGGTGTGCAGCTAGATATTGAAGAAGGAGTTTCTTTTGATAGGGGTATGACTATAGCGCAATTAAAGAGCAGGCATGAAAATAGTTTGAGAAATGCCAATATGTTGAACAAATTCTTTAAAGTTTACTATTTAGTGTATTTACCAGCGGTTATCGTATTGCTCCATAGACTGGTGACAGGTATTGCACCAGAATTTCCAAGTGTTCTAAAGGATGTTTTTGCATTATTGGAGCCGGATATTCTTGCTACAGCTTTTCCCATAGCCTTGTCCGCTGTTTTATTTGCTAGCTTGAGGACTCCTAGGCTAGAATACATATACTACCAGGGCCAATACCAGGCTGCACGAAAGAGCGGACTTATCCCCCTCAAACTAATCCTGATGCAGCTTAGCGAGGCATTCTTCAACGCATGGCACAGGATAAGACAATACATTGACGGGCATAGGTCAAGACTTGATTTAGTTAACCTGCCCTTTAGCCACGGCCTTTTTTTTAGGCCACAAAAGAAAACGTTATCTTGGAGTATAGGAAATAGAGCACCCTTTCGGGTGCTAGCCAGCATGCGCTTGAGAGGTGTTTTTATTAATTCTTTTATACAATACTTTTTAAAACAATTTAGCAAAACAAATATAGTGTCAAGGGCAAGTTTACTCTATGCGTGCACAGCCGTCTCGATCTCCTTCACTGATCTGACTTGGTGGCATGTGCTCGCACCGTTTCTGCGCCTCCTCGAGTTCTTCTTCGGCTCGGCCCTGGAGACGCTCCCTCACCTCTCTCATCTGCCTGGCAGCGCCCCGAAGGTGGACATGATGCTGAATCCGGTGTGGGTGGCGCTTCAGGCCATTGCCAGAGGAGACGCGGCTGGGGCCCTGCGCCTGGTGGGAACAGGCGCCACTCACCTCGCCGCCCCAGCGATGCTGGGCTTGTCTGCGCTGGACTTATTCCCCGGAGCTGGCACATGGGTGAATTTATTTAGAATATTCCTCGCTATCGGCCTGGCCATTGCATTCTATCGGTTTGAAGGCGTCCTGTTCCGTGGACTGAAGGGGCGAGCAGTCTCAGCCATAAACATTATCAATTTCTTCGGAGTGGCCTCGTTCTTCTTCCATATCACCGCACCGCTCATGCAACTCCTGGATGGCGTGTTTGCGGGATGGGCCATTGTCTTTCCCTCTGTGCTTAGCCTGGCAGGTATGCCTTTAGGGCTGCGGGGGGTACGACGAGATGTAACTATTGGTGTGACGGCTTATGATGGCTCAGGCGATAGCGCTCGATCCCGAACCATGCTAGGATGGACAAGATTATTACGCTTAAGGTTACGAGGGCTGTCATATTATTTTTCCTCTATATTCTCTTTTGGACATACAAGTATCGCTCCTATCAAAGAGAGAATGGTTGTTAGAATAAACGCAATTTTCCATGGCATTGTTGCTTTTAGAAATACTTCAGAGATAAACAAAGCGATTACTAACGCCTGGAATAGATTTATTAATGCTCGCGCGATTAAACCTCTACGAGTATTTGTCCAAAACATCTCACAGATAAATATATCACAGTTAAGAGTTTTGTCAAGATTAAAAAAAGGAAAGGCATACCTCTTAGCTGTTACTACAGGAGGAGCAATGGGTCGCTGGAAGTATGATAGGACAACGTTTGATTCAGTGACAGGTCAATTAACGCTTCACAACGCAACAAGAATACCAAGAAAAGATGGGGTTGTCGAAGAAGAATTTCTCATTGACGGCGAAAATAAGCCTCGAGATATTGTGCTTAAGACAAGGAGCATGAATAAAACCGAAATCACAAAGGCTGCTGGTATTGAGAAGGAATTAGGTTTAGTTATTAGCCCGAGGGTTATTGTAAGGGATGCTGCTGCAATAAAGCATAGGATATATGGAATAGCTTCACACGGAATCCCGTTTATTCGTGAAGATATCATTGATGAAGGTAATCGAGATCAAATAAAAGAAGCCTTTGACCACGAAAATCTGGAATTAACAGAAGCAACTCATGATGATATTCGCAAAAGCCAATATCAGGGTAATCTTAGAAAACTTATAAGGTCACTTTCAGATAAAGATAAAAGTACTGATACAGGTGAGATAGGCGGGGTGAAAGGCGTTGCCTTAAAGACTAATACAGCATTGTTCAAGATAAAAAACCATGCCCCGAGAGGCTTACATGGTACAGGTAATGGTAATAGGCGTGGGGTATCGCCATCTCAGCTGGATAGCTCTTTGTTCCATGAGGACCTGGCGCGGCTGCTGATGCAGGTAAACGATGAAGTTTTCGCAGAGCTTACCAGTGCCTTGACCCCGGGCCAGCGAGTTGAGCTTATGCTGGGGATGGCAGGCATTACGAAAGAGCCTATATTGTCTGCTGCAGATGAGATGCTTAGGCAAAAAATAGAAGCGGCCAATGGACAAGGTGGAGGAGGTAATGGTGCGGTCGTGTCATCTACAGTCAGGCAACTTGCGCTATTTTCAGCTGAAGCGCGAACACCTCAGCCGCGCCTTATCATCACGAAGATAAAAGTACGGCCGGGAGAAAGTCTATATCAGACAGCTCGCAGGGAGATAGTTGAACCTTTCCTTGATGCGCTCGCTGGATGGAATCAAGCTATGCAACAGAAACCAGCTGACGCGCCTGAAGGATTAGGCAGGTTGGTCGGCCTGACAGGATATCTTTTTGGGTTTGAGGAGGTGCTTGGGCCTCGTTCCCGCAAAGAGTTGACAGAGATGTGGCAGGACAATGCGCCTAATCCTCATTATTTGTGGAATGTATGGCAGGTGCATCAAGATGCCTCTTCTGATTCGGGCAATGATATTTTACTGCGCGACGCAATGGCAGTGAGACTCTGGGAAGTCTTGATAGGTTTGATAGATACGAGACTCTCTAAACTTGAAGATGAATTTGCAAGTCATAAAAGAAAGCATGATAGAAAGGCAGAAGTCGCTGGAAAGGACACATTAGCTCATTATTCTCAAATGCAGAAAATTAAAGCCCAACAGGATGGGTTGAGAAAGGCACGCCAGGCTCTTGAACTTTCCGGGCCTGCGGGGTTACACAGGATGCTGACAGAGAAAATATCTCAGGCAGAACGTGCATGGACTTCTGTTCAAAGAAACTATGTTGTGAATTTTATGAATGAATATATCACACAAGGCGGCGCATCGCAGGTTCAGGTGATAAGAGTATTAGAAGCCATTAGCAAATGGCAGGAGGCTCGTTTTGATGTTGTATCTATGTCTGATTTTCATGGTGGCATCGGAGGCGGCGGAGAGATTGGGTCGGATGCGCCCGAGGAAACACAGATACGAGTCAAGCGGCGCATACAGCAGTTGTTTGAGTCGGAGACGTTTGGCGATGGCCTGCAAGGAGTAATTACGAGCCTTCAGGGACAAGATAGCGAGGCCGTGGCACTGGCCTTGGCGCAGGTAATTGCAGCAGTGGCTGGGGATACCAGCGAGGAGGCGCAGAGGAACCGTCAGGCAGTTGCCGAATCTCTGGATGGGATATTGGATGGTCCGAGGTTTGTGACAGTAGTTGCCCAGACCTTTATTGCTCTTGCCCAGGTTGACCCTATGCTGGCTGTTGAATTAGGCGGAGATATGCTGAGACTTTCTGCAGAGCGCTGGACACAGGTGGTCAGAGCAATGGGGCCTGAGTGGTGGCTTGAGGTGGTCAGGGAAGTCCGGCGTAGCCGTTTACAGGGAGATAGGCCTGCGGCAATTAGGCATTTAGCCACAGAGCAGGGCGATGGTGGAGGAGGCCTTGAGGTATGGAAAGAGGTTAGTTCTTATGCGGCATTGACACTGCAAGTTGAGGAAAGAATTGTAGTGGTGGATAGAGACCTAGTGTTTCTCCATGCCGCAGGGATGGTGTATGGCAGCCAGATAGAGACTCACGAGGCCAGGCCGGCAGATTATCTTGCAAATTTCCCTCTCCCCACAGGGGAGAGGGTAGGGGTGAGGGGTACGTCCTCCATGATTGCCTTGACAGATTTTGCTTTGGCTAATGAGCCGGGATTGCCCTGGAGTGGACTCTTAAAATCTGCGGACGCAGTATTATCCGATGGCGGCAGATTAGAGCTCCACACTAACCAAGAGCCACAGGAAATAGAGCAGGCTCTGCGTGAGTCAGGGTTTAGCCATGTTGTAATCAATGGCCAAGAAGTTGATGTTGCTTCTACGCAAGGGACAGCAATCTCTTTGCATAATGGCCCCTTACCAGGCAGGATAAATCTTAACGTGGATACCGAAGGCGGCATAGCCGGAGAAATCCTAAATATGTTCGAACAGGCACAAGAGGTGCCAGATGCATGGAACCCTCAAGTTATTCTGCAAAAGTGGCCAGATATATTTATTACTACTGACCTTGAGCGAATACGGCGCAGATTAAATGAGCTTAGGTTAAACCCAAGAGATGCCAAGATAGAAGCAATTAAAGTCATCATAGATATGGTTCTGGCGCGAAACAGGATGTTATTGAATATAAAATCTCAAGTTCCAGGAGTTGACCCACGCGTCTTATTAGTACTGGCATCTACATATAGAGATAGATATGATCCCAGTATAGGAGCAGGTGTGTTACCTGATAGGGCATACCTTGATTATCCTGTTGCGATTGGCCATGGTCAAACTATGTCATCTCCATCAACCCACGCGGCTATGATATCTAGCGCCATGGTCCAAGGAACTGATAATGTGCTTGAAATCGGAACAGGCTCTGGTTATCAGACAGCTGTATTGGCTAAACTCGCTCGCCATGTTACTACTCTGGAGGTGGCCGAGGAACTGGCTCGCCATGCAAAAGAGGCATTGGCAAACGAGGGTTTGAGCAATATAACTATTCGCATAATAGATGACGGATACAGAGGGTTCCCGGGCAATGCGCCATACGATGTAATTATAATAAGCGCTGCCTGCGACCATCTGCCCCAGCCATTGGTAGAACAATTGTCTGTGGGAGGCCGTATAGTTGTTCCTTTAGGGTTGCCGACAAATATAATTGACCCGCAAGTCCCATCTTATAATCAACAGGTTTGGATATTTGAAAAACAGAGGGATGGCAGTCTGCGAGGCTGGCGCATTGATGAAAGAGATTATGGGTTTGTGCCTATGATAGGCCAGGGCCAGAGATTCTGGGAAGAGGCAAAGAAAAGATATCCTGCTGGGCTTCATGGAGCGCGATTGAGAATCTATCCAGATGGCAGGACCGAGGTTATTGATAGAAGCGGAGAAATTGTAGCCTCATCCAGTGTGGATGCAGGGCAAATTAAAAGAGTTTCTGATACCAAAAGGACTTCTTTTAAGCATATGATTACTGCTGTAAAGAGGGGTCCGGTAGAGCCTACTGTTGCCCCAGGGCCTGGCACGATTGTAGTGGCTGGACCCACTGCTGACGAAATTTTCCCAGCTGTTAAGGCGCAGAATCCTGGCAAAGTAGTTATTCCAGACGGCTTGAATCCTGAAACAACAGGAGACGATGAAAACTGGCAGGCTGTAGGTGATTATGGAAAGTTACCCCCAGATTCTGTAGACGGTTTTGTTTTAGATTTTAGACCTCCTATGTCACAAGTGCCCACATACACGAATGAATTTTTAGAGCAAATTGAGCAACTGCCGATTAACGTTGATGTGCCTGGCATTGCTGTGCCTGAGCCTGAATCAGACTTTACCTACCTCCAACGACTCTTTGAGGATCTTGGTGAGTATCTCGAGAATCCAGACTTCTTGAGGGCCCTCTTTGGATTGCCGGATGCAGTGGATTGCCTTATGGGCCGCAAGCCGCTCTTCTTTGATTATCAGAGCAGGCCGGAGAGAGATCGGGTTCTGGCTATCCTAGAACGTTCATCAGTCTTTCAGGAGCGGTTTGTCCGATTGGGAAGCGCATTCTACAACAAGAAGCAAGCAGAGGAGATGTTTAAGCGCATTAAGGCGAGGGCATCAGCTCTGTCTAACAAAGAGGTGCAAGATAAGGTGGTTGATAAATTGATGGGGGTGATTTATGTACTTACTGCTTTTGCTGATTCCTACAGCCAGGAGGTGAGTGACGTCATCGTAGGGTTCAAGGATGTAGCGGTTAGAGAGGAGACATTTGAAGTATGGCTAAAAGCCAATCTTGCGAATTCGGAGCTAAGTACCACGGAAAGGATTATCTGGAATATGGTTTTAGGATTTATGGTCGGCGTACCGTTTAGCGATGCAGTGTGTTTTAATTTTCCTAGAGTCATACCAGAAGAACAAGACCTCAAGTTGTATATACTTATGCGGCGCGCATTGACTGAAGCGCGGCTTAAAGGACTACGATGGTATGGAAAAGGGGCCGGCGACGACAAAGAAGAATATTTTATTTTCACCCAGACATTTGCCAAGGCCATCGCTGATGCGGATGCTCATGTTACCCTGGCTTATGGCCTGGCGCAACAGGTGCTGACGATGAGAGAGTTGGAGCGAGAGGTTCTTCCCGGCGCGCTCCGGGCAGTTGCGCAAGGTGGAGAGGTGCGCATGCTCGCACAGCCAGGAGATGCCAAGGGGGTCTTAGAGGTTGCCCAGAGGGTTGCCATAGCTCATAATGCCGCAAATCCAGATAGAGAAATTACAGTTACACAGCGGGATTCAACATTAGAACCTATTATCGCCCAGAAACCAGGCCTGCAAGAGATTGTGCTTACAAAGAGGCAGAAGCAGCCAACACATGCAAGAAAATCTTCTCCACCGAGAACGCTGATTCTTAATAATTCAGGCGTTTCTCTCTCTGCGAGCGCTGTGGTGGGGATTGCACGAGATAGCGGAGACGCGTTTCCTATAGTAGGCGCTCCAGACATAAGTGAGATAGGTGATGTCAGAGACGTTGCGCATCCCGTAGGTATGGGTAATGCTATGCCATTTCCGGGAGGGGCTATGCAGACTGTATATGCAAATGGCCCATTAGGACCAACTGGCGCTTCCGAGGCTGCCAGGGTGCTAGGGTGGAGGAACCCTCCTAATAGAATACAAAAACCACCAGAGAGAGCTTCTGATGTCCCTGTGATTATATCTACTGGGCCTCTACGCTATTTGTCTTATGAACAGTTAGTAGAACTAATTCAGACCTTGAGATACCACAGATCGTTAGATGAACAAGGTGCTGAGGATTTCATTTCTACTCTTACAGTGCAGCGGACATTAACCTTGGTACAGGTTAGTGAATTAAATCAGGCGCTGCAGAATAAGCCATTGAGCGTTGGAGAAGAAATACAAGGCGGTGAGCGTGTGGCAATTGCGCGGGGAGCTATTAGGATACCGAGAGAAGTATGCTCAGAAATTTCTGCTCAGTTTTTTAAACTGCTGCAGCCTGGGCAGCCAAGTATTATTATAATATTACGCAGGAGCAGCAAAGAGCCAGTTTTAATCACTCTGCGTAATAACGAAGCAGGCGAAGAGGCTGTTTTTCTGAACGGTCAGGTCTTTACAGGCAGGCATCTGGGGGATAGTTCTGACAGCACGGTTCTGGATTTTATTGCTTTTGAAGACACGGCATCAGTGGACCAAGATGGGCAGTCAGAACGCGGCTCCATTCTTCTGCAGGTTATTCCTGAAAGTATGGCGGGTTTGCCAATTGGCAGAGAATTCCAGGTAGTATGGCGCATTATCCCGCGGTCTGGCAATTTTAAAGAGGCAAGAACTGCGAAGATACTTGTTCCTCATCAAGGAAAGACAGCGGCTATTTGTCAGCTCGAGTTTGCTACCCAAGGTGATATTCTGCGTATTAATATAGATGGCAAGGAGTTTAGTGTGCCTGTTCCGAGAAAAGGACGCAAAGGCCGGTCAGCAGAGGTTATTGTATATGAATTGAGTAGTTCATTTCTCCAGTATCTTATTCATTATGCCTTGACTCTTCCAGCTCGCGAAGCAGGCGAACGAAATATTTTAACTGAAAGCTTCTTTACTCGAGACCCTGCTGTAATCCTTGGAAGCGGGAAGATTGTAGTATTTCCTCAGCCGGACAGTGCCCCTGAGACCTTGGTTACAAACCTTCTTCTCCGCAATAGATTTGTGTTACAGAGACTTGTCATAGGCCAGACTGTATTTGCTTCGCTTATAGACAGATTAGCTGGAGAGAAGATACTAGAGTTTGAAAAGGCTGGTTCTGGCTGGATGGTCAGGTCATTTAAGGAAGAAGGACAGAGGATTGGGCAAGGGCTGAGGGTTTTAGCAACCAGTGAAACTTATGCGACGCTTGGAAATCATCCTGATTTCGCAGGGTATCGAGCGTTTCTTGAGGAGATACAAGCAGAAATACAGGATAATTTGCGCTCAAGTCCTGAATGGAAATGGGTGCGGTTGTGCGCATCTATAACCCATGAGACAAATGTGCTTGCTCAATTCTTAGGGCAAAAAGCCGTGAGAGCAAAAATCATAAGGCAGCATATTTTAGCATTAGAGGGCTCCCTTGATAAACTTAAGCCATTGGTAATACACCGCGAAGATTTAAGGAGAGATTTGAATGCGCTTGTAAAGACAGTTGGCCGTATCTATGGGCAACTGCTGGACAGGCCTGAATTAGATGATACCAATATTGAGGATTTACAACAGCTGATAGCTGAGGCAAGGAGAATTGTCAGGGTCTGGATAGATGCATGGCAGTTAAGTCTTGAGGGCCATGTATCTGGCCAAAAAGTTATATCAGGACAGTCACCTTCTTTGACTGTTAGCCAGGCCTTGGGCCTGGCAGAGGACTTTGCCTGGGCTGCAGCTCAAGAAACAGCTGTTGAGCCTGTTGGTCCTGATGATACATCAAGGCCTGAACCTATTTCCGTTGAGGGTCAGGCTAAAGCTCCGGAAGAGGGCGATATAGAGGAAGGCGGCGTGCTCTGTATCAATATGGCCGCGCCAACGATAGAAGAAGTAGCGGCACAGGTAGCACAGGTAGCGGATAGTGATGCTAAGCTGCGTGTTCGTTTCTTCCAGCCGGTTATGGGGAATGGTAGCTTAGCAAAGATTGTAAATTTAGTTCCTGACGCAGATACAGTAGAAGGGTTTCTTAAAGCCCTTGGTCAGATAGGAGTGGATAGAAATGACCTGCCTGATACCTATCTTAGCTGGCTCGAAACGTATATCCATAGGCTGGTTCAGTTCGGAGGACTTTTAGTAATTGACCCTTCTCATCAGCTTGATACAGAGAGAGTAGGTTTAATTAATCAGGCATTTAGAGATTATTATGCGGCCATTGGCGCAAGGGCGCCTGATTCTCCAATAGAAGAGGTTGTCCCTTCCCAAGAGACCGACCCCTACAAAGTCTTTGAAGCTATCCGCATCCGCTGGAAGAAGATTATTGAAAGAGCCAGCCAAGAAGCCTTTCAGCAAACCTTATCTGCCACTAATAATAACCTTGATGCTAGTTTGTTAGTAGCTATGCTTGTCTCAGCGAGTAACGGCGCAGAGGCAGTGGAGTTTAATGTTGCATCTCCTTTATCCATAGAGTCATTTAGACTCTTAGAAGGAGCAGAAGCTGAAAGAAGAACTTTAGAGTTGATAGGCAACGCTGTTAAAAATAGGGAAGATATTATAATTATTGGGGTTGACCATGACCATTTGAGTCACCTTGGTGACGAGATATCTGATTCACTACTCATAGTGGATAAAATGGCTATGGTTATGGCAGCGACTACAGAGCTTCTCAGGCAGGCCCTGCTCTTAACAGGTATTTCCGATAGGGAAGCAACTTTAATTAAGGCGGCTATAGATGAATATGAGATTTTCATCCGGATGAAACATGGAGAGCACAAGATGTTTACGCGAATAACTACTGCAATTGAGATAGCCAGAAGGGCCCTTCCAATGGTCTTTGGACAAGCCCATAATGAGCCCATTCAGATTGGAAAAGAAGCTGATTTTCTTGATGGGCAGGCTGCACGATTAGCTAGTATTGTGCGTTTAGCCTTATTAGAGGAACAAGGCTCAAGAAAACGCACTTTTGAAGGTATACAGGAAGCAGCTAGAAGGTCAGGAGAGCCCATTAGTATGTCAATTGCTATGTTCAACTTTACTGATAGAGAACGCAAGAGACGCCAACAAGATGACAATAGTTGGGCCGAGCCAGAGACACTATTAGAGGTGTTACTCAAGATTTCTTCTACGTTGTTAGCCTTAGCAAAACTTCAAAGAAATCTCGTGGTTGTTTCACAGGATCCCAGATTGATACCTTCAGTTACTCCATATGGCCCAGTATCAATTCACGTTCGTGATGGCAAGCTTTCTGTTTTCTATCGGTTAACAAGGCAACTCCCCGTTATGAGACAACAATTCCTTCAGCTACTCTTAGATGATCTTAAGTTACCGGAACCGAGACTCTCAAGCCGCGCTCAAGCCATGCTTGGAATCTATTGCCACTTTATTGCTGATGGCGAGCTTAGGGAAGCGCTAAGAAATGATTTAAGGGAGCTGAGTGAGAATGGTGTAGAACCTGCCAAGGAGTTACTCAATGAATTAACAGCTCAACCTGCCTACTCTTTCCCTGCGCCAACAACCCCCCACGTGCTCATTGAAATTAGGCGAGGAGAGAGCAGAACAGAGGAGCGGGAAACAAAACAATCCTCACAACAGGGTGTGGCATTGGTAATGGGGACAGGATATGGAGGGGCTAAGGCAGTGTCTTTAGTTCCATTAGCCAGGGATACTAATGTGAATACGGGATTATCTACAGCAGTGTTAGAACAAGGGGCTGTGGGTAAGATGCCGGATGATACTGCTCAAAGAGTTACACTAAATGCAATATCAGCACTGCCTGGGCAAGCTCTTGTAGAGCAGGGGATAAGAGTTCTAATGCCTGCACAAGACCCTGACAAATCTGCCCCTCGTCCTGAAATGCATATTACTGTACATGCTTCTTCTGCAGCAGGCGCCATTGGGGTAGTTGAATCTGCCGGAGGGGCATATAAAGTAACTCATCCCGATGTAGGTGTTTATGATACAGTAGAGATCCCGGGTTATGTTCCCATCTTAGGCGACCATGCTGAGATTGAGCACTTGGCAGATGCGCTTGGCGCAGTGCCTCTCTCTGAACCAAGTGGTTTTGATAATGAATGGGCCCTTGCCTTGCTGAAACAGATGGTGAGAGAAGGCACAATCACAGAAGTTATGGAGCGTTTGCTGAGGAACCTTGGCGCAATCGATTCAGAGACCCAGGCTGCTATTGACCTTGTGGTTAGTCTTTTAGATAACCCTTGGCTGTGGACTCGCCTTCCTAAGGGCCAGTGGGTTTATCGCGGGCTTGGTGGATATGTGGTAGTTTTTGATTCATTACGAAGACCAACTGTTGACGATATCATACATGTCCTCAAAGGTGGTGTGGAGCCTGGCAAGTGGATCAAGGACCAGGTTGCCGCTAGTCTAGATATAGCAAAGGTCGTCAGCGGATTTGTCAGCGAATTTGGTCCTCTCGTTGTCATCAAGCCAGATGCCTATCATGAAGCAAGCCAGCACGGTCAGGCCGCCTTCGTTGTCGTGGCCCCAGACTTCGGACCTGAAATCCACTTTGCTCAAACCATCAAACCCCCCTTCATCCATTGCCTGTTTATTGCGCGATCTGGCTATGAGGAGGTACGCCAGCAACTTGCTAATTCCATTTCCGCTCAAGGCGATTATGTGCTCTATCGTGAGATTGCCATCTATCCTGTGGATTTCGAACAAAACGCCAGTGCGGATGAGGTGAGAGCAGCTTTTCTCAAGACAGCACAGGAGGTACTTATGGTTGAAGATTCTACATCAGTGGATGCCGACATTCAGGCTGTATCATTGGCCTTTAATCTCCAGCAGATTCTTACAGCAGGGCCGGAGTGGTTTTTTGATTTACTCACACGCAGACTAAATACTATCTCTCCGGCATTCCAGCCAGGTATTGACAAAAGACTTCTCACTGCCATAGAACGAGCAAAGGCACGAGCCCACGATGCCTCGGAAAGCGAGGTCTCTAACCAGGTTCCTACTGAAGCACTCAGGATTATTAGTCAGGCGATGCTCGCCTTGTACTTCCGCCAGGTGGCAGATGGCCATCAGCGATTGGAGTTACTCGGTCGGTTACGGAAGCAGAATAGCGTCGCAAGCCAAGAGCTTTTGAAACGACTTGAGCTTGAGGAGCGCCTGCGTGAAGCAATAGACTATATTAATCAGGAGCTTCGCCTCCGCCATAGCATTACTCAATCAAGCCTTCTTGAATTCTGCAGGATATTGACCAGGGGACAAGAGGTTTCGCCAGAGATAGAGAAGGCCTTAGGAGCATTAGCTGAGTGGATAGGGGTTCAGCCCGAAGAACTCCTTGAGAAGCACAGGAGAAGACTTGGCCAGGTGTTAAGAGATACTGCAGAGGATACTTCTAAGCGCAACGCAGCTCTTGCAGAATTCAACAGGCAAAGGCAGGCAGAATTGCAGGTGTTTGCCGAACAGATCCTTTCTCAAGCCAACAGGTTTGGAAGAAGAGTTCTAAGTGTGAGTCTTGGAGAGTTAGACCGGAAGACTTCGCTATTTAAGGCCTTGGATGCGGTTGCAGGCGGCCTCTTGAGTGACCAGCGGTTACAAGAGGTTATTGATATTGCAACAGGAAGAATAGATGCTGCCACGCTTGATAGAGAGGAGTCGCAGCGTATCGAGGCGAATGTAATGCAACTTGTCAGAGAATTAGTGGCGCAAGTTCCGCGAGAATATGTTGATTCAGCTGAAGTTATGGCGCTGGAACAGGAGATTATCCATAGATTAGAAAGTTTAGGGTTTACTATCTCGCGTATTGAAGCAACTACAAAAGATGCTCCATTTAGTCATTTGGATGATAAGCATATCAGATCAGACTCTCTTTGTGGCACGCTTCATGAAGCAACCCATGTTGCGGTGTGGGAGATGGTTGGGTTGGAACAGCCATTTGATCAGGTATTTTCAGAAGATGATAAAACAAAGCGGGCAGCACAGGAAGTGCTAAGCAAGATTATGGACCTTGTGGCAGTTCAATTGTTTGGCCGCTCATCATTAAACTTATTTTATCAGTCATATCCTGGCTGGACAAGCGATTACGAACTGAATGCTAATGCTGAAGATATCTGGCACTATATTAGCAGTGCACTGCCAAATAGGCCTAAAGGTGATAAGGAAATATGGGACCATGGTTTTGTGTGGAAGGCAAGAGCCGGACTTACACAACCACAAGTGCATACAGGGCCAGGAAAATTAACTGAGGAGCAGTATATTAGTAGTTTCGCTTATATGGTTACCTCCTTGGCCCTTGCCATTGCCGGGGCGAAGGTGGGGGATGAAAGCTCAGGGCTCAGGGCTCGGGGTTCTGGGTCAGCAGAGGCTCAGGGTCAGACCGCGGCCGAAGAGGGAGGAAGCAGGGCTGTTCCCCTCCAGGCGCCTGCCGACGACCCCATGGAGCGGCTTGTGGAAGAGGTCGCCAACTCCTTGAGGAGCAAGGCAGATGAGGGTGCCGTGAGCATGCGGCTCAGGGGTGGAAAGTTTCAGGAGCGTGTCGAGGAGGTTGCGAAGCCGTTGGGGTTGGCGATTCCTGAGGGGATAGACTGGCAAGCCTTCGCTGAGCGGGTGTGGGCTAAGCTCATTTTAAAGGGGGAGGAGCTTCAGGCTTCGGTGGAGCGGGCCTTGGGGGTCCAAGAGCGGTGGCTTGAGACACTCAAGCGTGTGAAGTCCATTGCCGAGATGGCCGAAGTTCCTGTAGGGACCGTGCTTGAGGAAGATCTTCAGAAGCTACCGGAGCGCGTTGGCCGGTTTGAGGATTTTCCCCCTGTTGATCCCGCACGGCGCATCCTTGATTCTCCAGGCCAACCACTGAGAACGACAAGCGACGTCTTGCGACTGGTTGAGTCACCCGCGATTGCCCTTGTCGGACGGATCCTCGCTGCAGGAGGAACGCCTCGGTGGTCAAATGCGTTTGGGCCTTTCCTCAAAGGAGTCAGTTGGGAGAAGGACGGCGTCTTGTACTTTACCCCCCTTACGCGGGATGATTATGACATCGAACGCTTGTCGAGGGAGCCGCTTTGGGGTTCGATGGGGACTCCGCGTGAAGAGACCGGTGGCGGGGACCATGATGAGCCGGCCACTGAAAGATTGCGGGAGAAAAGATTGCAGGAGACCTTACGGGAGAGATACCGGCAGACCATGGAAGTGGAACGCAAGTGGGCTCAATCATGGGAAGAGCAAGCCAAGCCGGGGACCCCTTCAGCGGAGCTAGCCGCGTTTAATGCGATGCAACACCGCTCCCTGTGGCGGATGTTTTCCGAGGCTCTGGATGTACTCGATACGTTGGACCTTCGTGGGTTACTGGCACTCCAGGAGCTCATTACAGCCACTTATCGTCAGGTTGTCTCAACGGATAAACAGAAGGACTTTCGGCAGTTAGCCCGCATTATGAAAGAGTGGGCTAGGGGGTACAGAGAACTCCAGAAGAGGACATCAGAGACCGGTGGCGGGTGGCCTGGCGAAGAACATGAAGGCTCAGGGCCAGCAGGGGCTCAGGGTCAGACTTCAGGGATTGCCACCGCTGCTGCGCCGGCCCATACGCCTGAGTTGGTACTGCGTAAGACCGCTTTAATGGCCGCTGAACCAATCTCACCAGCCACCGCACCAGCCGAAGCCGCTACGCCAACCCCCTCTACTGCGCCAGTCCAGTCAGAGCCATTATTAGTATGGGAGAGGCTTGCTGCAGAGTCTATTCTGTTTAAGATGAAAGAGGTTGCTTATGCGCAAGAGGTTTCAAATCTTGCAGCGCTTGACTTATACCGTATAAAATTGTTATCTATTCTGGGTATCCTCACAAGGAACACAAGGGTTTTTAATGTGCTTTCTGGGATGGATTGGTTTTGGGGGCTTTATGCGGGTGAAATGTGGTCATCCGATAATAGATTTAGTGAACAAGAACTACGCCAGTGTTTTGCTGACTTATATTCTGAGATTGTCGAAAGATATCTGCCTGCGGATGTGCAGGCAGAGCTGTTGCCAGGAATAGAAAATCTTGAGCAGTGTAGGATTTACCACGATAATTCCGACGTGCTTAATCCTGAGAGAGCATTTATACAACGCTGGACAGCGCAGATGCGGCCTGGGGATATTGTTGTCTTAAGATTCACAGCACAACATCTCATATGGAATTCTTCCGCAGAGATTACAAGAAAGTGGCTGGTTGAATTTATAGAGGCATTGCCTGAAGGGGTGTTTGTAGTGCTTTACGAATCTGGTCCAGATGCGGAGATGTTCCCCAAAGGATTAGCAGGGTATTTACTTAACACAGGGCAATTTGAGGATGCGTTACCCAGTAATTTATCAGAAGGGATAACCCATATTAACACCCATCTTTTAACCAGGAAACAACCTGCAGTTGGAGTTATCGCGTCTTCATACGGGTCTAAGGGAGACTTTATTTACGCTACTGGAGGGACATTCGCGGTTTTGAGAAAGATGGTTCGAAAGACTCAACCAGTAAATTCTACGCTGCAATTTACTCCGATTCTTGATATCGTGGTTTGGGAGGAGTTAGACCCTGGGTCGCAACAGCCACACCTGGCTCTGGCTGTGGATGCTGCGCCTGCAGAAGAGACAGCTGGGCAGATAGCCGGAGCAGAAGAAGCTGCAGCAGAAACTACAGTGAGCGCAGGCGTAGCTGCAGAGATTACTGCAGGAAGCCCAGCAACTGTTGCTAACACAACCCCTGTTACCCTGCCTGTAGATTTAGCAGTTTTTGTGGGTCAGCTTATAGATTTGATTGTCTCTACCTTAGATGCTTCTAAAACCCATACAGCAGGAGTAACACAAAGAGACCTCGTTAGTATCCAGACTACTCTGCAGCGTCTTAAGAGATTACTCCAGGACAACCAGGCCTTTACAAGGGCACAGTTAGCTACTTTAGAGGAGTTGTACAGGTTATTGGAATTGGTATCAGCCAGCACTGAAATATCTCCTCAAGTAGCCCCCGACCTTATTGCAGCTGGGCCTGTAGCCGAGGAGGCCTCATTGCCTTCCCTTAGTAAGCTTGGCTCAGCCTTAGAGTCTTTAGCTAATAGACTTAAAGAGCAAGAGTCAGCTTTCAATACGTTCACCTATAATCTTGATTCTTCCTTCTGGCGCTTTTCTCTCGCTCACCCGTATCTAAGTAGTTTCTTACAGATAACTGCAGGGGCTATTCTCTTACTGGGCATAGTCTCTGGCTTAGGCTATCTTATCTACCTCCACCTTGGCTTAGCTATTTTAATGACTGTTTCTCTGGGGATATTTCTTTTTAGCACAACAGGAACTCATTTCTTTGACTTCTTAACTAACCTCCTTGGCAAAAAAGAAGCTGCCTTTACAAATCTCTTCATTATCCCTCTTCTTGTATTGCTGATAGGCAGGCTTCTTGGTCTTGAGTCAGGCCCTATCTTAGGAGTATGGCTTAGTTGGACTCTCCTGAATACCCTGCGTTTCCTATTTCCCTCTCTAAACTTAGAGCCTTTGTTTCCTTCTTCTATCCTCAATAATATCTTCAGGCTCTTTAGTAACCTCGCCCAGTCCTTTAGCCAGCTCCTAAACCAGATAACATACACCAGAGCATCCAGAAAAGCCTTTGATGCGCTCTTTCAAGATGCAGAGGGTATCTCTAAAGAAATTAATAACCTGCATTCTAACTTAAGAGAGATTGTTACTACTACCCAAGAAGAGCTCCTAAGGATTGAGGGTGATACCATAGTAGCCTCTTCTCTTATAGCTGAAGCCACACCTTTTATTGCAGGGCTTCTTAATGAACTAACTTCCTTAGAAGGTATGGCAGAGGCTTTACTTAACTCTATCCTATCTACGCCCTTAGATGTAAGAGAAGCCTGGGATGAGGCAATGAGAGAGAGTAGAAAAGATTTAGAGTCAATCCGTAACCTACATAGAGAACTTGAAGCATTAATAAAAGGACAGCAAAGAATATTAAAAGAAGCTCAAGACCTTATTGACCAGCGCAAGAGCTCTTTAAATAGGCATTCTAATGAAGTCAGGCAACAACAAGCCTCTCTGGATGATATTATAGAGGAGGCAAGAAAAGCAATAGGCGCATTACAGGGACTTATAGCCAGGGTTCCAAGAGGCAGCTACAAAGATATCCAAGAGGCATGGAAGTCTTTGGAAAAAGCACAAATGACACTCGCTAAACTTCAAGTTGCCATAGAGGCCGCAGAACATACACTTATGCCTATCATTGGCACTGAGAGAGATGAGCAGCACAACTTTGAAAGAAGAATGAATGAGCTCGCTCTCACCTTGCGCGAGAACTCCCAGCGCTCAGCTGAGATAGTCTTAGAAGCAGCAACCCTTACAGACAATATCCACCAGAGGCACGACAAGACATCTACTTCTACTCATAAGAGAATACAACATGCAAGAGACTCTGCAGAAAGCCTGCGCCTCATAGCTACAGATATGGAAGGTATAGTTACTCTTATGCAGGAAAGAGTGACTCAATTAGAGGAGTCTTTAAGCGAACCTTTAAGGGAATTGACAGGATGGTTTGAAGAGTTACTTGCAAGAAAAAAAGCCGCAGATACACTCGTAGAAAAGGTTAGAGACGCAAGGGCTCGGGGTATAGCCAGGATAAAAGAATTAGAAGCAATCATCCACGAGTATCGCCAGTTACTCAAAGAAGACTTAGTTCCTGAAGACAAGGAAAAGAGGATTATTTCCTTGCAAGAGAGATTTAGCACTGCCTTAAAAGAAGCTGAAGACATTCAATTAGAGTTAGCAGCCTTAGAAGAACCTGCTAGAAGACTCCTTATGCGCCAGGATGAGCTTAAAAAGGCATTAGAGCAGCTTAAGTTTATGATGGATAAAGCAAGCATTGCTGCCCAGAACCACCAGGCAAAGCTCCAAAAAGCCAACGAGGCTATCCATGAAGCAGAAAGAGCTAATGCTACCTTGACACAGGAGCACCAGGCATTGTTAGAAGAGGCAAAAAGAGAAGAAATGGCCTTAGCTAAACTCGCTCAAGACCTCAAAAGATTAGAGCTCTTAGGAGTAAGAATGATTAGTGAAAGCATTGCTACTACAAGCGAGCAGTCCAGCCAGATTATCCACAATATCCAGACTCTCCTTAATGAGGCCAGGCGCTTAGCCAGGGAATTAGAAAATGAGTTAGGAGTAACCCGTGAAATCCTTGAGAGAAGACAAGAACAAATCAGGCAGATAAATACTAAAAGAGCTATTGAAGAGATGCTGTATGTTTTAGAAAGACAAATACTGCGAGAGGGAAATAGAATTATACTGGTTCCTGTAGATTCTCTTGATACAGCCATGTTTGATAGAACTATTCTACCTGCATTAAAAACCATGCTTCCTTCTGGGACAAGAATCAGTCTTATTACTTCAAGAAGAGGCAATGTAATTCAGGTAGTTTTACCTGTGTCCCCTCTCTATACGCCCGGAGTTATTGAGGTTGGCTATGGCACATCAGCAAGAGAGAGGGCAAAAGAAGAGGCTCAAAGGCTTCGTAGATTACTTGAGGAATATGCTGAGTTACAAAAAGGGGAGGAAAGAAGAGCACTTGCAGCGCTTAGGTCCCAGGGAATACATGTTCCTCCTGAGCATAAGGTAACTGACAACACCCATCCTGCAGGAAATACAAGAGTCAGCCTTGTTCCTGGCCAGGCTGATGGTGTATCCTCATCTCATACTGATGAGGACCCCTTCAGTATAGACGAGGTCCTTGGGAAAGGAACTAGTGAGCGCATTAAGGCGCTCACCCGAGCGCCTGAATGGGTGGTGAATGTCTTAAATCCTCTGCAGAAAGAATTTATGAGGGCAATGAGAAAAGGAGACCCGCGCACAAGTAAAAGCTGGCCCACGCATGATGGCCCGCAGCCTAAAGAGCCAGGTGGTAGAGACAAAGAACCAGAGTTAGTACTCGCAGGTGCAACAGACCGAGGCCAGAGGTTAGAGAGAATGATGAGCCCCGGGAAGATTCGTCCTCGCTTAGGAGGAGCAATGGGTCGCTGGAAGTATGATAGGACAACGTTTGATTCAGTGACAGGTCAATTAACGCTTCACAACGCAACAAGAATACCAAGAAAAGATGGGGTTGTCGAAGAAGAATTTCTCATTGACGGCGAAAATAAGCCTCGAGATATTGTGCTTAAGACAAGGAGCATGAATAAAACCGAAATCACAAAGGCTGCTGGTATTGAGAAGGAATTAGGTTTAGTTATTAGCCCGAGGGTTATTGTAAGGGATGCTGCTGCAATAAAGCATAGGATATATGGAATAGCTTCACACGGAATCCCGTTTATTCGTGAAGATATCATTGATGAAGGTAATCGAGATCAAATAAAAGAAGCCTTTGACCACGAAAATCTGGAATTAACAGAAGCAACTCATGATGATATTCGCAAAAGCCAATATCAGGGTAATCTTAGAAAACTTATAAGGTCACTTTCAGATAAAGATAAAAGTACTGACTTATCCAGAGTGGACGCAGCAAGTCAAACTCCTGCTACACCTTCTAAGGTTTATCATGATGTCGGCGACGGGCCTGTGGCTACGGCTGAGGAAATTGCTGATGAGCTGAGGATTCTGGAAGGTGGTGTACAGGGACTTATAGATGAATTTATACCAGCTTCTGAGGGGTGGTTTCTCCACAAAGAGCGTGGATTAAGGATCAGGATTGTCTCTGAAGGGTCTGATGGCAAAGATAAACTTATCGAGACATTTAAGGGCGCAATGGAAGAATTGGAAGGATTTCGTAGGATTGGCCTAGATAGCGGAGATGAAGATGTAAAAGGGATAGCAGCTATGTTGCTTGGAAAGGGTAAATCTATAATAGGAGAAATAAGCAGCGAGACTGGATTGGCCGTGGTAGAGGTTAGGGATAAAGAGGGCAGATTACGCGGATTTCAACGCTTGCACTTGATAGGCGAGGATAGTATCTATACAGAGGAGACGATCGTATATCCTGTTAGCCAGGGAGTGGGTAGGATTATGCATAAATTTCTATTTAGATATATGCAGAAGAACGGCTTCAGGACTTTGCATGGGAAAATTAATAATAAGAACGAGCGTTCTATAGCACATTGGAGATATGTTGCAGAGGAAATACTGGGAATTAGTTGGCATCCAGAACCTCGAGGCGCACCTGTAGAATGGTGGATCTTTAATCTTGATTTGACAGGTACTCCTTTTGATCCGGCATTGAATGACTTGACAGGGACAGAAGAAAAGACCACAGGTGTATTGTCTATTGAGTTGCTATCTCCGGATGCTGATGTTATTGCGCAGCAAGATGCTAATATTCAGGCCGCTGATCCTGCTGCGAAGCGAACAGTGCGGTTTGACCGCCGCGTAGCGATTGATACAAGGGGCATTGAGGGGCACACGCTTGAACTTGCAGAGCTGGTGAATAGGAGTGACACAGCCTCTGTCATTGCGACCCTTTTACAGCGAGATGATTTTGATACTCGTGGCCACCTGTGGTTTGAGGTGCGGCCAGGAGATGAAAAGCCACAGGTAACTCCACTTGCAGCGTTGCATCGTGAACCAGTGCCTGGCAGGATTTTGGAAGCTATCCAGCGTATGCCTGCGTTTGAATTGCTTAAGGCGCTTGGTCTTTTACCAGAAGATGTGGCGCTGCTTGAACAGGCTGCGGAACCCAAAGAGCAAGACGGCCTGACCATTCGGCGTGTGCGTATCCCAGAACCAAAAGACCTGAGTAATCCGCCTCAAGGACTTGATATTTTATATTATGAATTAGCCCATACCCTGGAGTTTGACCTTTTGTATAATGCAGAGGGGCATCTTATTTGTGTATATCCTGTTTTGACTAAGGAGATGGAAGAAGATAAGCCCATTGATGGATTTTGGTATCTTGATCTGTCTGATTATTATTTTGAGCTTCCTGAATTACACGATTTAGAGCCTGCCATTGAGCGCTGGCAGAGTTTCTTAGAGGAACGCAAACGCAATAGGTCTCTGATTATCCAATATCGGGGGCAGTTTTCTGATGCGTCTACTATGCGGCTTGCGCATCCTTTACGTGCCACATCACCCTATATGTATGTGGAGATTAAAGACTCAGGTGAGATTATAGCCATAGCTATAGACTTAGAGAAATGGAAGCCATGGGAACTTCGTTTGCTTGGGCCTGCTATTAGTGGCCACATCATTCCTATTCTTCCTACTGTATTTCCAGCTGTAATCAAGGGGACGAGGCTCGTTGACCCAGCTTACCTGCGCGCCATCATGCAAAGACTGCGTAGAGGAGAGTCAGTGTTTGTTAAAGGCGTGGGAAGTGGTATTGACGCATATTTAGCTGCATGGGTGACTGGCCAATCAGTTGCAATAGATGATATTAATCCGTTAGCCATAGCCACTGCGAGAATATTTGCGCGGATAGTAGGGTTTGAAATAAGAGAACCAAGAGCAGGCGAACAGTTTGACTGGGTTCTTTGGAATATGCCATCCTATAGACCTTCTGCAACACCACATCATCGCGCTTTTGGCCGCAGACTCGAAGATTGGCACGACGGAGATTATTGCGGAAATGCGCTTGTGAAGCTTGCACGACAACTTCCTGGCTTACTTAAACCAGGGGGCCATGCCTTGTTCTGGAATGAAATATGGAGGACATCTGTGCCATGGCGGAAAAGTGAAATTGATACAGTGCAGGCAGTCTTGGAGTCAGCTGGGGAATTTAACCCAGCAGAACCTCAGACGCGTCCATATAAAGCCGTACTCACAGTATCTGTTGAACCAACAGAAAATGAATATGCGATTCGGCCAGAGGCCTTATATCTTGTTACTGTGCCGTCTTCAGCGCCCCTTGAAGATGAAGTTGGAGACGGAGATACACAGGCAACTCCATTTCGTAGGCTCATCATGAGACTTAGATTGCCGCTTGCCTTTTTGTTCTCAGGGGCTTTGTTCTCAGGGGCATGGTTGGGTTTTGTTGGTATAGATACAGCGTATGCAAGCGGAGGGACGAATGATATCAATGTGCTAAATTCTACAACTGTCAGTTTAATCTTTGGTTTTATAGCGATTAGTGCTGGCGCGTATTATTTTATAAGACAAGCAAGGGCAGTGCATAAACATAGACAACCTGAAGCCCGAAGGGCTGAAGGATCTCATTTGAGAGAGATGCGCAGGGCGCTTGATGCCCTCGGAGAACCTGGGGCAGAGCCTTTGGTGCAGATGGATTTAGCCAAGAGACATGCACTTAACGCTATAAGTGTGGCGTCAAATAGTAAAGAATTAACAAGGCTTGTTGAGACATTGGAAGCCTTTGCCAACAGACATCAGATACGTATAGTAAAGATACATGCCAGACTGATGAGAAAGGAATTGGCTGAAGGGATTATTCAAAAGCACATGCAGCTTTCATGGTGGTACAAGATGGGCCTTGATGTATGGGTAGTTCCTTCTCTTGTGCTTATATTTTCTGTTGCCGCAATAGTTATGTTAGTAACGCACTTTATTGGCGTAAGCGGTGCGCTTGCCGCCTCTATATCACCGCCGGCAGATGTTAGCTCTGCCGTACAGGTTCTAACCAGCCCCGCTTTATTACTTTCAAGTTTTACAGAGATACTCAAAGCCATATTGGGGGGTTTGTTACTTATGGCCATAATAATAGGGCCTGTAATCCTTATACTAATTTCTGTTATAAGTTCGGGCGCTATGAATAAATACATAATCTCCCTCTTTAAGGCAATAATAAGGATTGAATGGTTAATACGCGTCCGTGCATTAAAAGATAAAGTGAGTCTGCTTTGGGGAGAACCAGGGGATTCAAAGGTAATAGAGAGATCCTTTCTTGGACGGTTTGTAGAGCATGCTGAGGAGGTGAACGAGGCAATAGGGCGAAGGCGTGGCACAATGGTTGCCGGCGCCGTAGTATTATTGGGCGCTATATTAGGGATAGCTTCAATAGAAATTCAGGCCCCTGGTATCTCGCTTGATTTTATAAAAAATAATGTGCCGCTTGTCCTTGGTTCGCAGGTATTGGTGTTACTAATTTTTATAAGCTACAGGCTGCGCAACTGGCTTTATGATTTTGTTGGAGGAAGGGCAAGCCAATTCATGCCAAGACGTAGGGCACATGTAGAAAAAGCAGAACAAAGCGAGCACGAACGCATTACTTTTCCACAGGGGCTTTTTAAAGCGCTCGGCACGAGTCTATTACTATTCTCACTCCCGGTTTTTTTACATTTTACTGCGCATAATCCTCTATACACTGCAGTTTCCCTTATAGTCACTACCTTATTGGTGTTGTTGATGAGTTATAGCGCTTCATTTGGCCAGGTGGATACGATACTCCATAATAGCCTCAAGGTAAGTTTAGCTGCAAAAAGTATGCTCTTTGATCCTGGCCTTGCGAGGGAATTAGACAAAGGAGCCATAAATCAACCTATGAAACATGGCACAAGGCGGGATATATCTGTGCAGCAGGGGGCAAACCGTGTTGTAGCATTTGCGCTCGCGGTGTTTGCCGGCTGGATATTGTGGCTTGTACCGCAGATAATAAAAGAATACCTCAAGCCGGCAACTACTATAGCCGAGATACAGAATGTGGCATTTTTTGATTTTGGCATTGTGGCCATAGCAATAGGTGTTATCTGTATCTCATTGTTTGTATCTGCGATAAATATCAATTTCACCTTTGAGAAATGGGTAAAACCAACATTAATAGACCCCTTAAGGAGCGTAATGGATGTCCAGGGCTCTGTGCGTAACTACAAGACAATCGCAATAGAAAGAGGCCTGAAAAAGGCAGGATGGTTTATCGCTATTATATTAATTACTGCAGGCGCAACAATGATAGCCGGGTTCATAACAGGGGGTATTGGCGCATTTGTCGTATCTCCTGGCATCAGTGGATGGAACCTTGACCTTTTGCCTCTCTTAACGGGTTTTAGTATATTGAGTAGTGTCGGATTAGGAATTATAGGTATCATGATTGTTATAAACAGGATAACAGGAAGAATAGCGGTTACCATGGCAGTACAGAAAAAGGCAGGGCCATTGGCTGACCAGATATTCATTGCTTCTTTCAAAAGGGCAATAAAGGTAGGGGTTATAGGCTTTTTCATGTTACTTATCCCTGCTATGCTTTTGACTTTCTGGGTAGATAGAGGGGGAGCCTCAGCATTGGGGATGGCCCAGCAGGCTGCGACTGTCGTGCCCATGATAACCCAGACCCCAGTTCCAGAAATGGTTGCTCCGATGGTTACTGCTGCAGCTGCGTCTGCAGTGCCTGGCATAGTAGTAACAGGTATTGCAATTGCCGGGGCACTTTTACTGGTTGGCATAGTGGTAAAGATGCTTCCTTTTGGCGATTCTAAAGACAAGATGGGTTTATGGGTTGTTCTCAGTTTCCCTGCAATGGGCGTTGTTGCAATGATATTACAGGGGGTTATAAGGATTACGCCTCTTACAATTGCAAATGGTGCCAGCGCTATAGGAGAAACTGTATTTCATGCAGCTATTAATGCAGCTATTAATAATCCATTTACAGCTTTGATGACAGTATTTGGCATAGGCATTGTTTCTTTTGTTATTGGAGGTGTAAAGCCATGGAGGAGTACGTTAAATTTCTGGATATGCGTTATACTCCTTGGGGCAGTAGTAGCCGGGGCTGCGTGGTTACATAGCGCTTTGCTTGCCCCGGCAGCAGTTGTTGTGCCCGGCGCTATGATATTCTACGGGGTCTCGCTTGCTATTGCAGGCAGTGAAACAGTCCAGCAGCATGTAGGAGTTGCTGCTAAATCTGTCTGGCAGAGATATGTGCCGTATTCAAGCTCAAAGAGACTGCTTGAAATACACAGAGCGCTTGTAGGGCCGATATGGAGCGGGCTTATAGCAGGGTTTGTATCGGATATAATAGATGTTTATTATAAAGAAACAGAAAATAAGGAGCAGGCGGCAAGAACCCTTCTTAATAATTTTGACACAGCCGAAGAGCCTGCAAGGGCGCTTGAGGTGATTTATCGCTCAAGATACGCAAATGATATTATGAGAAATATGCTTACATTGGCGTTAGGCGAAAAAGGAATTTCTAAGAGAGAGACCCTTACTCTTCTTAGGATACTTGAGGCGGACTTCTTGGCAACCAACAGAAAGGTATGGACAGAGATGGTAAATGAGTTTAGAAAAACCCACAGGGCATATAATGAATTCTTCTGGCAGCAGTTTGATATGATAACCAGAAGAGCTGTTAAGCCGACCTATGAGCCCAATGAGGCAGAAGCAAAATCCCTTGGAGGATTAACAGAGGCGCATAAGACCATAGCAGGGTTTCTTAATGATAGGGTAAGGCCGAATATCGCGTTTGATGGCGCCTCTGCCGTAGATGACAGAATAGGTTTATTGGCAGCGCTTTATTTAACTCTTCCTTTTGATTCGCCTCTAAGAAAAAGACTTGCCTTCTTGCGCGACAGGGTTGCAAGATTTGACTTTGACAGGCTTAGGGAACTTGCCCGACAATACAAAGACTTTTCCATCTGGTATGACAGTGAGGCTATTGTTGCGGATATTGCAAAGGGGCTACACGAGGATAGGGGTTATGTAATACCTCCTTATGTAGAAGAAAACTTAAGGAGTGTTTTAAGGGTTAGGAGAATACCTTTTTATAATGCCCTGGACTGGGCTCTTTACAGTGCGCTGGTTTCTAATGGAGTGAATATACTAGAAGCGCCTATAAACCAATACCATGATTTGATTACAACAATGGAGGGGGATGCAGAAGAGACGGCATTTAGCGATGAAGAGGTAAAGTTACTTAATCCAGATGTAATAGTAGAGCTCTGGGCGTTGAGACTTGAATCCTCCAGAAGAGACGACATAAAAACTGAAGACGGCAGCAGAATTCTTCCCGGCAGCCGCAGGGTAAGCGAGGCATCGAAACAGGCGCTCCGCAGAATAATAGAAGAAAACCCTGCTGTGATAAGGCATCATAATTTCTGGGCTGAACAGGACCAAAACGCCACAACGCAGATAGAGAAGATTAAGCCACTTGAGTATCAGGATATAATAGATGTGTTTGAGACTAGAGCCTGCCAGACGTCTGCTCATGTAAGGGAAAACTTAGAGCCGGATTTATATACGACATTTGTTATGCAGCAGGATATAGAGAAAATAAAAGCGCACCTGGATGCGATGCGCGAACGCCAGCAAAACGGATACTTTGCACCCGGCAGTCCGCGGAGAGAATTACAGGATAGTCTTGAGGCAGAATTATCCGCTATATACGAAGGCATGAAGGAGTTTGACGATGAGAGCACATTTATTATTAGAGAACTTACAGGATTATGCCTTGAATATGTGGAAAGAGAAGGCCCGAAACCCGTTGGAGTGAGAGCTCTTACAGAGGAAATCATATCAGGCATTATAATTGATAAATTGCGCAGAGAGGCGTCTAGCTTTAACGTGAGAGAATGCCTTGATAACTGGCTAAATTATATCCGACTGCTTCATCCCGGATTTGTTATTACAGAAGAGATTAAAGTAAATCTCTCAAGGGCGCTTATAGAAAAACCATTGGTTACAGCTGAGCCGGATAACTGGGATGTATACAGCGTATTAGTTAGTCACGGTATAGACTTAAACAACGACGAACTCGTTAAGATTTATACAGGCCTTGCCAATGTGATGAAGGCAAAGCAGGAGAGGACTCCTGTTATAACAAGGGAGGGTTTATCGGTATTGGATGCAGATATCGTAACCGACATCTGGGCGCTCCATATAGAGTCTGTTTCAGGAGGGGTGAAGCCATCTGCTGAAATGGTTGAGTATGTAAGAAGTGAATTAAAGAAAGAGCGCGGGATGGAAAACGTACGGTCAAGGGTAAATCTGAATGTCTTCAGGGCACAGATACTTAGACAATTTGACTTAAGAGGTAGCATGCCAAGAGAGGGGCAGCCTCTTATAATAACTGCAGATATGGTAACTGTGTCAGGAGATAGGCCGCAAGCCGGCTATAAATCAAATCCTCTCGCAAGGGCTATTTCAAGCGGGATAGCGGTTTTTGATGAAGCAGTGAAAAGCGAAGCACAGGGATATGCGGAAAGGTTAGATATTCTTCCTATGACAGTAAAGTTAACGGTTATACTGAAGCAGGTTCTTGAGAATATAGAGCGGAAACACGTCACTGGCCAGGGGCTTGATGAAGGTAAGACGGAATTTGTCCGCAGCCTGCTTGAGAGGGAAATATTTATTATAAACAGCGCATCACAAGCCGGGCTTAGGGAGGCAGAGTCCATCCTTAATGAACTACTAAAACGGGATAATATACATTTTCTGGGTATAGTCCAGAGGTTAGAGGAGATGCTTAAACAAGAAAAGGAGTCTAAAAAGGCAATGGATATGCTCAGTCTTAACCAGACTCACAGAAGACTACGTGAGTTTATCGACGAGCCGTTTGAGGAGCTTTATCCCGATGTTGAGATTTCCGCATTTTTCAGTTCGCCTGAGCTTATAGCGCTGACAAATTATATAGTAGATAATTTTGGCATAGGGAGTTTTACTTACTTTAATCACACTATGGGTTGGCTTATTGACACATATGCAAGGACAGCGCACTCACCCGCTCAAAGGGATTACATAGACAGACAAAACAGGCTTCAGGCAGAGTATGCCGCAATACTTGAAAGGGGCGCAATAACGCTTCCTGAGGAAACCTATTTAATGATAAAGGCAAGAATAGCAGCGCTCATCTCAGAACTTAAGAAATTATGGGGAGTAATCACAACTCCGCCAAGGCCCCTTGAGCCAGGCTGGGTGCTTGCTGCTGGAGGCATTACGCCATCTTCCTCCGCCCTCTCCTGGAAGGCCTGGGGAGGGGGACTGATAGCGAGTATAGGCGCCGTAGCCGTAGTTAGTCTATTCTTATTAGGCCATCCAATAACTATAGCAGGAGTTGCAGCTATAGCATTGGCAATATTAA
>CAYZNX010000003.1:0-12665 GCA_964479825.1 uncultured Planctomycetia bacterium
TCTCCTTCTTCTCTTTCTTCTCCACCTGAATAACCTGCCTGCCGTTGTAATAACCACAGGTTGGGCAAACCCTATGTGGAAGTTTTGGCGCCTTACAATTAGGACACACAGAGATGCTTGGCACGATTATTTTTTGTTCACCCCTTCTCTTACCTTGTCTCGAGCTTGAATGTCTTCGTTTTGGTAATGGCATTTTACCTCCTCAAATGAGCACTGGAGTTACTAGGGTTACTTGGGTTACTAGGGTTACTTGGGTTACTAGGGTTATTGGGCTAGCAACTCTATAACCCTATAACTCTATAACTCTATAACCCAAGTCATCACTTACACTCACACTTAGCTATATTAAGATTCTGACCGCAGTTCGGACATAACCCTTTACAATCGGGTCTGCAGATTACCTTCACTGGATAGTCCAGAATAATCTCCTGTCTTATATCTTCATCGAGCTCTAAAATGTCGTTAGGTCCTACTTCATAATTGCCATTAAATCTCTTTCTGAATATATCCTGAAGCTTTGCCAGGCAACGCGCGCAAGTATTCTCAACCGGTGACTCCAGGCTAACATCAGCAAAAACCTCAGCGCCTGTCTTTGTAATCCTGGCCTTCACAATTATTGGCCTGGTAAAAATAATACCATGTACATCTACTCCCAGAGACATCTTATCAGGGTCTAATTGTTCTACTATCTCAATGCCATCTTCTGGTATTTTATCTACGTATATCTTCATAACCCCCAGAGCTATAGAAAGATAGAATATTTACTCTTTGCCCTTTGCCCTACAACATTATATGTATCCCTTGCAATCATCAGCTCTTCATCTGTTGGAACAACAAGTACCTTGACCTTTGGCGAAATAACGCCCTTGCAAATCCTTCGTATAATGGCTGTCTGATTTTCGCCTATGCCACCTGTAAAGGCCAGTGCATCAAGGCCACCTAATATGCCCATGTAGGACCCAATGTATTTCTTTATCCTGTATACAAAAATATCCAACGCAAGTCTTGCCCTTCGGTTATTAAGCTTGTTTTCCTTTATTATCTCTCTCATATCATTGCTAATACCTGAGATGCCCAAGAGGCCGCTTTCTTTATTCAGTAATTCAATAACTCTATTCACATCCATATCCTCTTTTTCCATTATGTAGGGCACTATTGCAGGATCTATGTCTCCTGAACGCGTACCCATAACAAGCCCTTCTAAAGGCGTGAATCCCATACTGGTATCTACTGCCTTGCCGTATTTCACAGCAGTTATACTGCATCCATTGCCTAAATGGCATGTTATAATCTTAAGTCTCTCTATAGGCCTTTTTAAAATGCAGGCAGCTCGTGTCGCTACATACCTGTGGCTAGTGCCGTGAAAACCATATCTACGAATCTTGTATATCTCGTATAGGCGATATGGTATGGCATACAGATATGCACATTCAGGCATAGTCTGGTAAAAGGCTGTATCAAATACAGCCACATGAGGGATATCTGGGAGCAATCTTCTGGATCCTGTTATTGTCAAGATGGCCGGCGGATTATGCAGTGGAGCCAGTTCGCTAAAATATTCTATCGCCTTTATAATTTCATCATTGAGCAATGTAGATTCCTTAAACCTATCCCCGCCATGCACCACTCTATGGCCGCAGGCATCGATCTTCAAATCAATCTTGTTCAATATGAGGCTGAGCGCCTCCTTATGACTCGGTATCTTTTCGCCTATTCTTTCTACCAATCCTTTGCCCAGAGGCCTCTCGCCTTTCCTTGATATATCAAAGAGCTTATATTTTATTGATGAGCTACCGCTGTTTAAGACTAGGATAATCATATCTAGTGAAAGGTATAAAGTTTTTCACCTTTCACCAAGCTGCGCCCTTAGTGCTGTGATAGTAACTGCATCAAAAATATCTTGTAATTCACAACCACGGGATAAATCACTGGCGGGTTTCTTCAGACCCTGCAGAAGGGGGCCTATAGCACGTGCCTTTGCAAGGCGTTCTGTCAATTTGTACGCAATATTTCCTGCGTCTAGATTAGGAAAGATAAATACATTTGCCCTGCCTTTGATTCTACTCTCTGGATCCTTCCTCTTTGCTATCTCAGGTACAACAGCGCAGTCCAGCTGGATCTCCCCATCTATAAGTAAATCAGGTTCTCTCTCGTTAACCAACCTGGTTGCCTCTTTTACCTTTTCTATGCTCTTTCCTGTACCGCCACTCCCTTTCGTGGAGTAACTCAACATCGCTACTCTGGGTTCGTCGTTCAATAGTAATCGCACCATGTCCGCACTGGCCACCGCTATATCTGCCAGCTGCTCAGGCGTAGGGTCGGGTATAATTCCTGCATCAGCATATATAAAAACTCCATCTGTACCGATAGCGCTATCAGACAAAATCATTATACTGGAACTTGAAATCGTCTTTGTACCCTCTTTAGGCCCTATACAATAGATTGCTGCCTTTGCCACATCGCGAGTAGTAACTGATGCACCAGCCACAAAACCGGCAAAGTCCCCTGCGCGCACTGACAAGGCTGAATAATACACAGGATTTTGCAAAATCAATTTTCTGGCATCATCCTCCTTTAATCCTCTATGTTTCCTGATCTCACAAAAAAGCATCACATATCCCTCAAGGTCTCTGTAATCTTCAGAGTCAATAATCTCTACATCTCTCAGGTCAATGCCCTCGGACTTTGATATTTTTAAAATCTTGTCTGGCCGGCCTATTATGCTCACGAAACATAAATCCATTTTTCTAAGGAGGGAAACTGCTCTTAAAACCCTCGTCTCCTCTCCCTCCGGCAATATAATCCGTTGCTTAGAAGAGCTGCGAACCTTTTTGTAAACACCTTCTAAAAAATTCACCTCAAATGAGCACTTAGGTTACGTCAATCAAAGATTGACGTAACCTAATCTTCTTTGTTTCGCTACCTTGAAGGTGCGAGATTCTTCACTTCGTTCAGAATCGTCCATCGAAGCCCTGAGCGAAGCGAAGGACGAATTTTCCGCCATAGGCGGATCCGCCTTAGGCGGAGACCCCGGCCTTATAAGTTACGTTTCCGACTTCGCTCTTCGAGCTTCGTCGAGACCTCGCCGAAGTCAAACACGTTAAGTGTTTGACGAAGGTGGGCGCTTCGCTCCGTAACTTATGGCCTCACTCATCTTTTCCTTGATTGCCTTTTCTACGAAATCTGGCACAAAACCTTTAACATCTGCACCAAGCCCAGCTGCCTCTTTAATCAACTTGGAGGATAGATATGAATAAGACTCTGATGGCATCATAAAGATTGTCTCTATATTGTGGCAAAGCTTTCTATTGGTCAATGCCATTTGAAACTCATAATCAAAATCTGATATCATTCTAAGCCCCCTGATGACAACCGTCGCCTTTTTCTTCTTGACATAATTAACGACAAGGCTATCAAAATCATCTATCTCTACGCCGCCTAAACCCCTCAATGACCTCTTAAGAAGTGCTACTCTTTCAGAGACATTAAAGAGAGGTCTTTTATCAGAATTATGGGCAACAGCAACAATCACCTTATCAAATATCTTCAATGCCCTTTTGATTATGTCCAGGTGCCCATAAGTAACTGGGTCAAAACTTCCAGGGTATACTGCTGTCTTTTTCATGCTATTTTGAAAAACTCCAATTTAGTATCGCCATATTGACATCTGCGGGTCTTAGTCAGGACGCCAATCTTTTCTGGCAAAAAATCTTTTTTATAGGATTCTACTGCGATTATTGCATTTTTCGCCAGTATATCATAATCCGAAAGCTCTATCAAGGCATTTTTGGCCATGTCTTTATAATATGGAGGATCAATGAAAATAATGTCAAATATCTCGCGTGATTTCTGAAATTCCTTAAGTACCTTGAGCACATCATTTTTGTATATGTTTACCCCCTCACCCTCTCCCCGAAGGGGAGAGGGGTGGGTGAGGGGCCTTGTTATAATACCTAACTGTCGCAAGTTCTCTTTCAATATCGTGATGCACCTAAAGCTGTTGTCTACAAAGACGACCTTTTTTGCCCCGCGAGAAAATGCCTCAATGCCTATGGCGCCGCTCCCACAGTAAAGGTCGAGAAAGCTTGCTTCTTCTATGCGGTCCTTAAGTATTTCAAAAAGGGCCTCTCGCGCCTTGTTCGCTGTAGACCTGATGTCCTTCGGCATACATATAATTCTACCTTTAAATCTGCCTGATATTATTTTCATATTTCGCTGCTCCCTTAACTTCACAAAATAAGCATTGCAGAAAATGTGAAGTTATTTTTATAATCCTGCCTTTAAATCTGCCTGCAATTATACGCATACTAAACCTTAAGCTACAGCAGCTAATTCCAGCTCCCTTATGTCAAACTTCTTCTCCAGGCCTTCACGTATATATCTATTAGCTGGATCATGTAAGAACCTGTCTTTTTTGACCAGGCCAAATGCCTCTTGCCTTGCAATCTCCAGAATAGCCCTATCTTTAGCAATATTTCCTATCCTTAATTCCGGAAGGCCGTGTTGCCTGGTTCCGAAGAATTCGCCCGGGCCACGGATCTCCATGTCTTCCTCTGCTATCTTAAAGCCATCTTGAGTCATAAGCATGGCATTTATACGCCTTTTTGCTTCATCGCCTTTTGGATCTCCGACCAGGATGCAGTAAGAAATATACCTCCCTCTCCCAACCCTCCCTCTCAACTGGTGCAGTTGGCTTAAGCCAAACCTCTCAGCGTGTTCTACAATCATGGTCGAGGCATTCGGTATATCTAAGCCAACCTCTATAACTATGGTTGAGACCAATATATCTATTTCCCTATCTTTAAAATCATCCATAATCCTTTCTTTATCCCTTGACTTCATTCTGCCGTGTAAAAGCCCAACCCTTAAATCAGGGAAAAGAATGCTTAATTCTTTATACATCTTTGTGGCTGCTCTTAATTCAGACTTGTCAGAATCATGTATTATCGGATATACCACATACACCTGGCGGCCCAGGCCAACCTGTTCGCCTGCTATCAGATATGCCTTTTTTCTATTCTTCTCTTCAAAATATAAGGTTTTTATCTCGCCTCTTCCGGGCGGACTCTCGTCAATTATAGATATATCCAGGTCCCCATAGACAGTTAAGGCCAATGTCCTTGGGATCGGGGTTGCAGTCATAACAAGTATATCTGGGTTTGTAGATTTTGACTTTAAAAGCGCCCTTTGCATTACGCCAAATTTATGCTGCTCATCAATAACCGCCAGTCCCAATCTTTTGAATCTAACTCCTTCCTGAATCAAGGCATGGGTGCCTATAACCAAATCTGCCTCGCCCATCTCTATCATTCGCCTGCGCCTATCCCGTTCATCAGGAGTTAAATCACCTGATAATAGCACGACCCTTATATCCAGTTCATTCACGAGTTTTTTAATGTTCTCGTAATGTTGCCCTGCAAGTATCTCTGTAGGCACCATCAGTGCACCCTGACATCTGTTCTGAATAGCTATCATAAGTGCGTATAAAGCCACAATGGTTTTTCCGCAGCCCACATCTCCCTGTAAAAGCCTGTTCATCGGTCTCGGTGCCATCATGTCATGCTCTATTTCCTTTATTACCTTTTTCTGACTCATAGTAAATTCAAAAGGAAGCACCCTCTTAAACCTATCAATAAGCTCTCCTTCAATCTTATGAGAATATTCCTTTAAATCTTCCTTTATTGCTGCCCTCTTTAAGGCAATCCCTACCTGCAACAGTAAAAATTCATCAAAAATAAGTCTTTGCATTGCCCTATCCAGCACTACATCGCTTACTGGAAAATGAATATTGCGGACCGCCTCTTTGAGCGCGATGAGATTATTCCTTCTTCGTATGTCGTATGGCAGCATATCCGTAACCCCTTCTATGTAATGGTCAACTGCAAACTTCAAAAGATTCCTGAACCAGCGCTGATTAAGATTCTCGGTAAGCGGGTATATCGGCACGATACGCCCCATATGCACAGAATCTTCTTTCGTGCCTGTTAGTATTTCATATTCAGGATTATTTATCTGTAACTGACTATATCTCTCTACCTTTCCATAAAGTATAAGCTCCTGGCCTATTTTAAATTTATCCTTCATATAAGGCTGGTTAAACCATGTTGTGCGAATTACCCCTGTAGAGTCCCCTACGGCCATCTGAAATATATTCATACCCCTCTTTGTAATACGGTCTCCAAAGGTTAGCACCTTGGCCTTTATTGTTTCAAGGTTTCCCTGCTTTACCTCAGCTACTGACTTTATCTTGCTTCTGTCTTCATATCTCCGCGGCAGGCAATAGAAGAGGTCTCCTACTGTCTCTATGCCAAGCCTATTTAGAAGTTTCAGTTTAGATGGGCCTACGCCTTTAATGAATCTAGCTGAAATTGATAAATCCTTCATGGTTTTAAACACTAACTTCACAAAATAAGCATTGCAGAAAATGTGAAGTTAAGCACTAATTTCCCCCGTATCTTTAAGGTCATCTGTCCATTCTGGGATCCTATCTCTATCAATTGTCGTTAAAACCTGCCTGAATCCGCCTAAAAGCCCTTTCTTTTTTGCAATGCCAACCGCGGCCATATATTCTTGATGTGTAATACGCCTCGAAAGCTCCGGAAATCTATGCGACATGTGACAAGGATAATACTGCGCCATTATATTTACATATGTGTGAGGGGACAATTCCTTTACTATAAAGTCGAAAATAGCTGAACTTCCAGCAAGGTCCTCAGGCAAAACAAGGTGTCTTACTAAGAGACCCCTAATAGCTATGCCTTTCTCTATTTTTAAGTCCCCCACCTGAGCATGCATCTCTTTTATAGCCTTTTTTGAAATCTCAAAATAATCCGGCGCAGAAGAAAACCTATTTGCAATGCCATTATCAGAATACTTTATATCTGGCATATATATATCAATTATACCCTTTAAAATCCTAATTGCCTCGACTGTCTCATATCCTCCGCAATTATAGACAAGCGGTATAGCCAGCCCTTTTTCTTTCGCCAGACACACTGCTTCTAATATCCGCGGCATATAATGCGTAGGTGTTACAAAATTTATATTATGACAACCCTGTGCCTGTAACTCCAGCATCATACGAGATAGATCCTCTACGCTCACCTCTTTACCCTGGCCGAGCTGGCTTATAGGATAATTTTGACAAAATACGCAACGAAGGCTGCAGTGCGTAAAAAAAATGGTGCCTGAACCCTTAACGCCTGAAATCGGCGGTTCTTCTCCAAAATGCGCGTGACAGCTTGAGACCATTGGTTCAAACCCTGCTCTACAAAATCCGAGCTCGCCTTTTAGCCTATTAACCCCGCATTCCCGCGGGCATAGCCTGCACGATTCCATCAGGTTATAAGCCTGTTCTATCTTCATAGGAGAAAGTATTTTAGCCTTGCATATTCTATTATATTATGTTATGATTTTAATCTCAATTCAATAATAAAACGAGGTGTTTATATGTCACGGGTATGTGAGATTTGTGGAAAAGGCCCTATTGCTGGAAGAACCATTGCAAGGAGAGGTCTGGCAAAGAAAAAAGGCGGGGTCGGCAAAAAGATAACTGGCATAACAAAAAGAAGATTCCTGCCAAATCTTCAGACTATTCACGTAAATCTAAAAGGGACTCGCAAGCGAATCAAGGTCTGCACCGCTTGCATCAAGGCCGGGAAGATAATAAAGGCCTAGACTACTGCAGCAGATTAAGATGGCATCACATCTTTTATCTTCAGCTGGATATTGTCAATACCCTGCCAGGAATTAAATGAAACTGTATACGCAAGGTCAAACTGAGAAGGGTTCTTAAGAAACGATTCTATATTGGTGTTTTTAACAAGGCCAAAACCTATTGCCTCAAATTCCTTGCTTCCGTCACTAACCCACAATTTAATATGCTCGCCTTTTATGATCCGTAAAGGCCGCGCTAATCTCAGATTCCTGGAACAGAATACCGGCTCAGGATTCCCTTCTCCAAATGGCTCAAGCCTATACACCTCTTCTACTACCTTACGGTCTAAGGCACTTAACATTATCTCTGCATCAATATCTATCCGAGGTATAAGGTCTTCGGCGGTAAGGACAAAATCAGCTATCTCATTTATCGTCTTTTTAAACTGATTCAAATTTTTTTTCAAGATGGTAAGGCCGCATGCATATTTGTGGCCGCCGAAGTTCTTCAAAATATCCCCGCAGCTCACAAGCGCCTCAAATAGGTGAAATCCCTCAATAGACCTGCCCGAACCTCGGCCTACTCCGCCTTTTGTTGAGATCAATATGGCAGGCCTATAAAATCTATCGGAGATCCTGGATGCTACAATGCCGATAACCCCTGTATGCCAATCCACATTGTCTAACACTATAACCTTATGGTCTTTAAAGTTTATTTCTCTCTCTATCTTGGAAATGGCCTCTTTCAAGGTAAGGGTTTCTATTCTCTGTCTCTCTCGATTGGCTTCGTTTAGCTTCCTTGCTAAACCGTCCGCTTCTTCTGTATCCTCAGCCAACAAAAGTTCTACTGCTGTCCTGGCAGATCCAAGTCGTCCTATAGCGTTTATCCTGGGCCCTAATATAAAACCTATTTCAAAAGAACCTATCTCTTTCTTCTTTAAGCCGCTTGCATCAATAAGGGCCTTAATGCCTCTCTTAGAGCTGCCATTTTTAAGTAACCTCAAGCCTTCTCTTACCAGAATCCTATTTTCTCCGATCAGCGGAACAACATCGGAAACAGTACCCAGCGAAACAAGATCCAAATGGTTCCATGCCTCCCTGCTATTAAACTCTGAACACAATGCCTCGCATAACTTAAAAGCGATACTAACACCTGAAAGATTCTTGTCAGGATACGCACAGCCTTTCTGTAATGGGTTCACAATACAATAAGCTGGCGGTAAAATCTTTGGGATGGAATGATGGTCTGTAATTATGACATCTATACCTTGAGCTGTAAGAGATTCAACCTCCCCATAGCTAGATATGCCGCAATCCACGGTAATCACGAGGCTCACAGCCATCTGGATTGCTTTTTTAACTCCTGCCTCGCTCAAACCGTAGCCTTCAGTAATCCTGTCAGGTATATAATAATATGGGTCTATTCCTAAGCTCCGCAATGTATGAATGAGAATAGAAATTGCTGTTATGCCGTCCACGTCATAGTCGCCGTGGATTAAAATCCTCTCCTTGTCCTTAATTGCCCTCTTCAGACGCAATACTGATTCGTGCATGCCTTCCATCAGGAATGGATTATAGAGTTCTGATATATCACCTCTTAAAAACGTCTCTGCTGCGTCTCTGCTATTTATACCACGGTTTATCAAAACCTGGCTAAGTAGCTCAGATATACCCAGCGCCCCACTCAAATCCTCCTGCATCTTTCTATCTGGTTTTTTAGTGACCCATAGTTTCATTTGCCCGGCTCCATATGCACGCTAACTTCAGTTATCCCAGGGATACCCTGTTTAAGTATTGATTCTATGTTATGACTTAGTTTATGGGCGTCATCAATGTGCATCCTGGCATCAATAATTACGTGGAGGTCCACGTGTATATCATCACGTCTGCCTCTTGTCCGTATATTGTGAACAGACCTTACGCCTGACACCTTACTGGTAATATTCACAATCTTAGACACTGCCAGAACGCTGCCGTCGCATAACACATTAGAGCTCGTCTTTGAAATCTGAATGGCAAATTTTGCAATCAATAGCGCTATAATACATGCAACAATAACATCCAGCACAGATAGGCCCATCTTTATAGAACAAAGTGTGCCGAGAACAACTATAGAAGAAAATATATCGCTCCTTGTATGCAAGGAATCGCATACAAGGATGTCGCTAGAAAACTCAAGTCCCTTTTTATGTTCATATCTCATGGCTATTATATTTATCGCCATAGTAACAATCATGAGAATAAAACTAAACAACGTAACATCTGGCGTAATCGGATGGAACACCCGCAATATCGCCTCTCTAAAGATATTAAACGCGGCTAAAAAGAGCATCGCCGCTATGCCTAATGTAGCGAATGTCTCAAATTTTTTGTGACCGTATGGATGCTCCTCATCCCTTGGTTTAGATGCAGCCCATATCCCGATAATACCTATAATATTAGAGGCCCCATCCCCGAAGGAATGAAATCCATCAGCAGTCATTGATGCGCATCTTGTCATATACCCATAAATAACCTTGCTGAATGCCACGAGCCAGTTCAAAAAAAGAATCACGACTAATATGCGCCTTACCTTTGAGAATTTGTCCATGATAAATTCAAAAGGAGATTAGGTGATTAGGAACTGGAGAATAGCTAAAATTACCCAATCCCCTGATTTCCTACCTTTTCCCCCTCGTATGCCAGATTATAACAAGCGGAGACGCTATGTATATTGTTGAATATATGCCTGATATCATCCCTACCAAAAGCGTAAACGAAAAATCCCCAAGCACCTCTCCTCCGAAAAAGAAAATGGAGCACACCGCTAAGAGCGTCGTCAATGTTGTGAGTACGGTCCTCGATAACGTCTGATTCACGCTCATATTGATGATATCCTTCATTGAGGCCTTGTGGTAGAGTTTTAGGTTCTCTCTTATTCTGTCGTATATCACTATAGTATCATTTATTGAATAACCTGCAATGGTCAAAAGCGCTGCAACTATAGTAAGATTAAGTTCTCTTCCTGTTGCTGCAAGAAAACCTATAGAAACAAAGACATCATGAAAAAGCGCAATTACGCCTGCAGCAGCAAATTCAACATTCTTAAATCTAAAACCAACATAGATCAGTATGCCTATAAGACTCCATAGGAGCGCAAGCCTTGCACTTTTGCGCAAATGCTTTCCTATAGAAGGGCCCACCTTTTCAACGCGTAAAAGTTCAGAGGGATTATCGTTGAAATCCTTCCTAAGGGCCCTGGTTATATCACTAGCAACATCCTCAGACGTCTTTATTAAAACCTGATTTCTCCCTTCTATATTTTGTATCGTGGCATCCCTTACGCCGATGTCCATAAGTGATTTCCTGATATCTTCTATTTTGACGGTGCCTGCAAAGGAATACTCCTGGATCTGTCCGCCTGTAAAATCAACGCCATATGCCTTCTCTCCTTTAAGAAAGAAGATGCCAAGTCCACAAATAACAACTATCAACGAAGCTACATACGCAATCCATCTCTTCCCTATGAAATCAATATTTGTTCTCTTGAAAAGCTGCAGCATAGGCAGCCTTGTAAATCTCTTATTGGCAGTGACAATGTCAAATATGATACGCGTTACAAAGATAGCTGTAAACATGCTTGCCATTATGCCTATTGAAAGGGTAACGCCAAACCCCCTTATTGGCCCGGTTCCAAATCTGAATAGGAGCGCGGCAGCGATAAGCGTAGTAATGTTAGAATCTAATATTGCACTAAAGGCCTTATTATAACCTGCTGCAATAGCACTGCGTATGTGCTTTCCTGTCTTGAGTTCCTCGCGTATGCGTTCATATATCAAGACATTCGCATCTACTGCCATACCTATAGTGAGTATGATGCCGGCAATGCCCGGGAGGGTCAATGTTGTGTGTAGCCACCCCAGAACGCCCATAACAATTATAAAGTTCAAAAGAACTGCTATAGTTGCAACGAGCCCTGCAAACATATAATAAACAGCCATAAAACCTATGATTAAAACCAGCCCTATACTAAAGGCCCTCATGCCGCTATCAATAGAATCCTTGCCTAAAAGGGCGCCTACTGTCCGTTCTTCCTCTATATAAATAGGCGCCGGCAATGCACCTGCGCGAAGCACAATAGCGAGGTCATTTGCCTCATCAACAGTAAAGCTACCAGTGATACTAGCCCTGCCAGAAGGTATCTTTTCATTTATGCGCGGGGCAGAATGAACCTTTCCGTCAAGGACAATCGCCAAACGTCTCCCGACATTTTGGCCTGTAATATCAGAAAATACACTAGCCCCTTTGGAATTAAACTCGAGCGCAATATACGGTTCGTTAAATCTGGATTGGTCAAAATTCACCTGCGCATTAACAAGTGTATCCCCTGCCAGCGGTGATTCTTTATTCAATAAAAGGTCTTCTCTATCTACTTTTTTTAATTCATACCCCTCGGGGATATCGCCTTCTCTCGCCCTTTTATTCAATCCTTCATCATCCTCAACAAGCTTGAATTCTAACTGGGCTGTCCTGCCTATCAGCTCTATTGCCCGCTCTCTATCTGTCACACCAGGAAGCTGCACAACTATTGAATCCTTACCCTGCCGCTGTATCAGAGGCTCCCTTACTCCAAATTGGTCTATTCTATTGCGTATTATCTCAAGGGCCCTGTTTGGGGCATCTTCGCGCGCCTCTTCCGGAACCTTCGTCGTATCAACTTTAAGGATTAAATGCATGCCGCCCTGGAGGTCAAGCCCAAGGTTTATCTTTTCTTTTAACGGAAACATCCCTAATACGGAGAATACAATCACTCCGATTGTCACTATAATCCGCCATTGTAGATTTTTTGTCATTTAAACCCTCTCATTCTGACAGATGAGTTATTAGAGTTACTTGAGTTATAGAGTTATAGGGTTATAGAGTTGCTAGCCCAATAACCCAAGTAACCCAAGTAACTCTAGTAACCCTAGTAACCCTAGTAACCCTAGTAACCCAATAACCCATATCCTCACTTAACTTACCTGCTCTTC
>CAYZNX010000003.1:12765-23269 GCA_964479825.1 uncultured Planctomycetia bacterium
CTAGTAACCCTAGTAACCCAATAACCCATATCCTCACTTAACTTACCTGCTCTTCTTCACATATGCAATCGCATTCTTATTTATCTCTATCTTTACATTATCATCTATTTTCAATATTAACGTTGAGTCCTTTACATTCACAACAGTCCCATGAATGCCGCCATTAGTAACAACCTCGTCGTTTTTCTTCAGCTCGGATATCATCTTCTCGTGTTCCTTCTGCTTTTTCTGCTGAGGCCTTATGAGCAAAAAATAAAATATCGCAAAGATAAAAATAAGCGGCATAAGACTGACTATGGCATTGCCCTGTGCTGCATTGGGTCCCATAAAATCCTCCCTTTCGAGTTAACCACTGTGTCCTCTTCTTAAATAACTTCACATTTTCTGCAATGCTTATTTTGTGAAGTTAAGCTCTCCCTTTAACTCTAAAAACCTATTCTCTTTAATTGCATCTCGTATCCTTTTTAATAAGTTTACATAAAAATACACATTATGTAAAGAAATAAGTCTCAACCCGAGAAGCTCCTCTGTATTAAATAGATGCCTTATATAGGAACGTGAGTAATTTTTGCAGACAATACAATCGCAGCTTTTGCTTAAAGGCCCAGTGTCTCTGGAATACTCGCCGTTTCTTATAATAATACGGCCTTCGTTTGTGTATGCCGCCCCATTCCTCCCATTCCTTGTAGGCACAACGCAGTCAAATAGGTCAGTCCCCATTTCAACGGCGTTAAAAAAATCGTGCGGCATGCCAATGCCCATTGCATAACGTGGCTTATCATAAGGGAGATGCTTGGCTGCTGATTCCATCATCTCATACATCAGATCAGCCGGTTCTCCGACGCTAAGGCCTCCGATCGCGTATCCGTCAAATCCGATTTCTATAAGTTGTTCTGCAGATCTTCTGCGCAAATCCGGATACGTGCTACCCTGTACGATGCCGAAAAGTAAAGGTTTTGTCATTGCGGGTCCGCCTATGGCGGACGAAGCAATCTCTGAGATTGCTTCGTCGCTTCGCTCCTCGCAATGACACTCAAAACTCTCTTTCGACCGTCGTGCCCAGTTCCTTGTAAGCTCGATCGAACGCTCCACCCTGTCTTTTGGGCACGGATAATGCAGGCATTCGTCAAGAACCATCATTATATCGCTTCCCAATCCATACTGTAACCTGATAACGTCCTCTGGAGTCAAAGAATGTTTTGAGCCGTCAACATGCGATTTGAATTCTACCCCTTCTTTTTTTACCCTCATGAGAGTTGAAAGACTAAATATTTGAAATCCACCGCTATCTGTCAGGATCGGCCTATTCCACGACATGAACTTATGTATGCCTCCGGCATGCCTAATAACATCCACGCCTGGCCTAAGATAGAGGTGATAGGTATTCCCTAAAATTATCTGCGTATTACAATACTCAAGGTCCTCGTTAGAAAGCGCCTTTACAGTGGCCTGTGTCCCAACAGGCATAAATTCAGGCGTCTCTATAACACCATGGCCTGTCTCTATGACCCCAACCCTTGCTTTTGTATTTCTATCTTTATGTGTAACTTTGAACATAATATCTATCTTTATTGGTCTAGCCAACTTAACTTCACAAAATAAGCATTGCAGAAAATGTGAAGTTATTGGGTTAAACCCTATAACTCTAGTAACCCTATAACTCAAGTAACCCTATAACCCTATAACTCAAGCAACTCTATGGACTCATATTATCAGCATTGCATCTCCGTATGAATAAAATCTGTATCTTTTCTCTATCGCCTCTTGATAGGCCTTAAATAAAAGTTCTCTTCCGCAGAATGCACTTACGAGCATCAAAAGAGTAGTCTTGGGTAAATGAAAATTAGTCAGAAGCGCGTCCACTGTCTTAAATTTATAGGGTGGATAGACAAAAAGATCTGTCCAGCCAGTATAGGCTCGAGGCTGTAGGTTCAAGGCTGTAGGCAAAGAAAAAACAGTCTCCAGAACTCTACATGCGGTAGTACCGACAGCTACGGCCCTCCCTTTTCTATCCTTAATGTTTTTCATAACTGCACTTCCTACCTCAAAATACTCTTTCTCCATCTCATGCTTCGTTATGTCGTCGCATCTTACGGGCCTGAATGTCCCATAGCCCACATGGAGAGTGATATATTCAACGTCAACTCCTTTATTTGAAATCCTGTCCAAAATCTCTTTTGTAAAATGCAGGCCCGCTGTCGGAGCAGCCACTGCCCCTTTTTTTAAGGCATATACTGTCTGGTATCTCTCTAAATCGAGAGATTCGGTCCCTCGCCTTATATATGGCGGCAATGGCATCTCACCTACCTCCTCTAGAATTTTTCCAAAATTTCCATTACATTCAAATTTTAAGAATCTCCTGCCATTTTCTACCCTCGCAACAACTGCTTCTAATTCGCCTTTCCCGAAAACTAATCTACTTCCAACCCTGCACCCTCTCGTTGGCTTCAATAAAACTTCGTATTCACTGTCTGTGGTCTGTGGTCTGTGGTCTGTGGTCTGTAAAACAAGCGCCTCTACTTTTCCGCCACTCTGTTTCCTGCCCAACAATCTTGCCGGCACAACCTTTGTATTATTCAACACTAATAAATCATCTTTATTGAAATATTCTACAATATCTTTAAAAATGCCATGCCCTATCCTGCCTGTATCTCTATCTAAAACCAAAAGTCTTGATTCATCTCGCTTCTGGCTCGGATACTGTGCGATTAATTCCCTCGGTAAATCGTAATCGAAGTCAGATAATCGTATCATAACATCCTGTAACTTCTTGTAACCTTACTTATTCTATTTGTACTATCTCTGCACCCGGATAATAATATTCAAGTATCTCTTTTGCCTTCCAGCCCTGCCTTGCCATATTATATGCGCCCCACTGGCACATACCTATACCATGACCCCACCCTCTGCCATAAAACTCAAAAAAATTCCCTCTGGCCTTGACCTCAAAATTCGTGCTTTTTATCAGGTTTGGGTCCATCAATAGTCTAAATTTATTACCGGTTAATTCAATATCCCCATCTTGGCCTTTTAAAACTAACCTCAATATCCGCCCGGCCTCGTCTCTTTCTACAACCTCTATAGAAGAAAACTGAACGCCATACCCTGCCTCTTTAAGTTTTTCTTGTATAAATGCCCTTGTTAATTCTTTAGTCCATTTGCAATGCGGAGAAATAGAGCAAAAATTACACGACACGCCGCCTAACGTCGGTATATCAATCCTCCACAGGGTGTTAGCGCGGGATGTGCGGCCGCCGCACGTTGCATGATAATAAGCGGGGAATACCTTGCCATCATATGTCAAAATTACTCCTTTAGTTAGATTTACTGCCATTGTAGTCCGCCGTGTCTCAGAGGTGCGTCCACCATAGACCTGAGAATATATATCGGAAGTAAGGTCATAATCCTGTTCCTGGCTGATAAGCTTCTGATAAAGGGCATATGTCCTGGCTGCTATTGCCTGCACCTTTAAAACCTCAATGGGCCAGCGATGGGATACTTCATGATACAATACGCCGTAAAGATACTCTTCTAAATCAATATAATTCACAACTGTAAGTTCTGCGGCGCCATGCTTTATTATATCAATATTGCCGCGGAACTGACGGCCATTAACATAGATACGCGACCTCTCCTGCAGTAAGATAGTTATGCCTTTTGACGTGAAATCCTCTGCGCTAATTTTAAAATTGCGCGGTCTCTCCTCCTCTTTTAATGCCCTGGCCTCATCCTCATAATCTATAATCTTATATGGCCCTTTTATCTGCACATCTATTGTAGGTATGCCTTTTAAAACGATGACCCTTATAGGGACATGCCTCTGCGGTGGCCTAGTGCCCATGGCATAGCCATAGGACGACTGAATGCATGCAATCAATGCAACCAAAGAAAAAACAATAGTCCTGCGGCTCATCTCTTGCGACCTATAAAGAAAAGAACCAAAGAGAGGATAACGCTTATAAGGATGGACGTAGCCAAAGGGAAATAAAAAGAGAAATTCCCTTTTTTGATATATATATCGCCTGGCAACCTACCAATAAACGGAATTTTAGAAGCGAAGAAAAACACAAACCCTATGAATACCAATATGGTGCCTAAAAGAATCAAAATTTTTCCAAAACCGCTTATATCAATCATGTTATACTAATGTAAGGTTACAAGAAGTTACAGGATGTTGCAAGAGGTTACATGAGGTTACTTTAAAAAAATCTTTGAATTGGATATTTTTTGTAACTTCCTGTAACCTTCTGTAACTTTTTGTAACGTCATGTAACCTTCACTTTCTCTAACTCTGAAAACACACACCCGCAATATCCCTGCCTATACATACCTTGTTCTCTTGCCAGGTCCTGCGACTCCTTAAAACCGCGGCGAAAATCTTGGTAGTAAAATTCTATGCTTTTTTTACGCGATATGTCTTCCCCTATCTCTTTCACTAGGCCATGATCCTGATATGGACTTATCAAAAGCGTAGTCGTAAATGCATCGAAGTCGTTATCCTTTGCATAAGTAGCTGCCGCTAAAAGCCGCAATTCCCAGCAAAACCTGCACCTGTCAGGCGAATCTTCTTTTGACGCTATCTTCTTAAAATACTCCTCCATTCTATAAGGAGGATAGACCACCTCAAGGCCTAATCTCTGCCCTGCGTCTCGCAATGCATCCCTGCGTCTTTTATATTCACTCGGCGGGTGTATGTTAGGATTATAATAGAAGCCTGTAATCTTTGAAAATTTAGAGCCTAAAAGCTGGCTTATCGGGTACAGGGCGCATGGGCCGCAACAGATGTGTAACAATAATTTCATAGTGTCATCTTCTTAAAAATCCGAAATCCGAATATCGAAATACGAAACAATATCGTAGGATTTATTAAAATAGCTCTTTTTGGCTCTCTTTTTTATATGGTAACTTTAAATGCTCATATGCCAATTTAGTAACTTCTCTTCCCCGCGGCGTACGTTTAATAAATCCTATCTTCAATAAAAACGGCTCCACAACATCAACAATCGTATCGCTTTCTTCATTCAATGCTGCGGCCAAAGACTCTATCCCAACCGGCCCGCCATCATAGAAATCAATTGCTGCCTTTAGCACCTTTCTATCAATATCATCAAGCCCTGCCTCATCTATGCGTTGAGACCTCAAGGCAAAGGCAGCTGTCTCTTTATCTATAGTACTATCGCCTTTCACCTCGCTATAGTCCCTTACCCTGCGCAACAGTCTATTGGCAACCCTTGGGGTCCCCCGAGAACGCCTGGCAATCTCATAGGCAACATCCCTCTCAAGTCTTACTTCTAATAAATTCGCAGAACGCTCTATTATCTCAATAAGGTCTTCTACTTCATAAAAATCCATGTGATAGAATATACCGAATCTGCCCCTCAAAGGCGCGCTCAATAATCCTGCCCGGGTTGTAGCACCGACTAACGTAAAGTTCTTAAGATTAAATTTTATTGTCTTGGCATAAGGGCCTTTATCGATTAAGAAATCTATCTGGTAATTCTCCATCGCAGGATAAATAAATTCCTCCACTACCTTTGAAAGCCTGTGGATCTCGTCAATAAAAAGGATATCGCCTTCTCCAAGATTGGTGAGTATGCCTATAAGGTCGCCTGCCCTTTCAATTGCCGGGCCGGATGTAGCTGTGATCTTTGAATCCATCTCATGGGCTATAATATGAGCAAGGGTCGTTTTGCCTAAACCTGGCGGGCCTGAAAGGAGTATATGTTCTAAACTTTCTTTTCTTTTTTTAGCTGCCTTTATTGCAATTAAAAGATTCTCAACAGTAGATTTTTGGCCGACAAAATATTTCAAACTGTCTGGCCGTAGAGATATGTTAAATACAGTCTCTTCCTCTGTCTCTTGACCTGTGATTAAACGTTCGCGGTCGTCATTGATCTCTTTTTTAGCCATATCATTGAGTTGCTTGAGTTCATTGAGTTGCTTGAGTTCATTGAGTTAAGTCTATGAACTCAACGAACTCTATAAACTCAATGAACTTATTTTTTTGTCCTCTGCCTGTATACCTCGTTCAATAAATCCTCTGCGGTGTCTATGCCAGGATTTCGTCTAAGGGCTTCCTGTATCATGTCCTTTGCTTCAAATTTTTTATACTGTAGCTGCAATAACACATCCAATGCCTCTTTTTGTATATCCGCTTCCACTTTACTGAAAGCACAAGAGGAGGGTAGTACGCTATCCTGGATAAGCGCAAATTTACCTATCTTCCCTTCCAGTTTTGCAATAATCTCTTTTGCGCGCTGCGCACCTATCCCAGGAAGAGATTTTAACAAACTCATATCCCCACTATCAATTGCCTGAGCTATTGTAGATATAGGCATCTTAAGGGCCCTGCAAGCAGCCTTAGGCCCTATACCTGAAACAGTTATAAATTTCTCAAAAAATTCTTTTTCTATATTATTTAAAAAACCTATAAGGAATGGAAAACCCCTGGACGGTTCTACCTGAAAGTAGTGATAGATAATTAAAGAAACAGTGCCGTCCTCCCGAATATGCCTCTCAAGATTGTTCATTACCGCGCCCGGAACCATCACCTCATAACAGATACCGCTCACATCAAGAATAACAATATCCTCCTTCTTCTCTACCAATTTTCCTGTAATTCGACAAATCATAAATGGAGACAAGAAAATCGCCTTCGGCGATAACCTTTAAGTGCGATTTTCTTGCCCCCCCTGATTCGTTTTGCATTCGCAAAAGCGAATCAAAACGGGGGGGGCTGGCATAGGAAAGTATTTTATACTTTCCTATGCCGTAAGTTACTTGGGTTATAGGGTTACTAGAGTTATAGGGTTTAACCCAATAACCCAAGTAACTCTAGTAACCCATCTGTCCGAAGGATCTCTATGACAATCAAAATCTGTGCATGCACACATTCGCATGTGTGACAGCAAGGGCCAAGGCATCTGTCACATCAACAGGCTCTGGAATGCGGCTGAGATTCAATAGCTGCGTAATTGTCCTCTGGATCTGCTCTTTTGATGCATGCCCCCTGCCTGTAATGGCCTTTTTTACTCTTGTGCTCGAGTAATTCACCAACTGGATCTTCTGCTGTTCAATCGCCATGCAGATGATGCCCCGCACATGGCCCATTAAAATAGAAGTCCGCGGATGTTTATAATGAGAGTAAAGCTCTTCCAAGACTGCCACATGCGGCCTTATATCTTTTATTAAGCTCAATATCTTCTTGAAAATCTCTAAAAGGCGCTTCTCTATTTTGTATTGAGCATTAGAACGGACTATACCTGCCTCGATTAGCTTTATTTCTCTATTAGAAAGATCAATCAACCCATACCCTGTAATACCTAAACCTGGATCTATTCCGAGAATGCGCATTGTTTAAACCACAGAGAAAACTATAAAAAATCTCTGTGTCCTCTGTGGTTATAAAAGTTCGTCTGGTGCGTCAAAATTCGCATACACATTCTGCACATCATCATTATCTTCAAGGGCCTCTACAAGGCCCAGGATCTGCTTAGCATCGTCCCCTGTCAATTTTATAGTACTCTTGGGTAACATCGTGACCTCAGCACTCGCTGGTCTAATGTTATTGTCCTCAAGGGCTTTCTTAACAGCCTCAAAATCTTTAGGGTCGGTTGTAATCGCATAAGTATCCTCTTGTGTCTCCATATCCTCAGCCCCTGCATCAAGGACAATAGACATGACCTTATCCTCGGATCCACATGTCTTATCAACCTCTATATAACCCTTTTTCTCAAACATCCATGCCACCGAGCCAGCACCAGCGACATTTCCATTCTTCTTAGAAAATATATTCCTGACATCTGCCGTAGTGCGATTTTTATTGTCGGTTACGACTTCAACCATTATGGCAACACCACCAGACCCATATCCCTCTATAGTGAACTCCTCATAGCTAACACCCTCTAATGCGCCTGTCCCTTTTTTGATAGCTCGCTCGATATTGTCCTGCGGCATATTTGCCTGCTTGGCCCTATCAATGGCTGTTCTGAGACGAGGATTTTTATCAGCGTCTCCGCCGCCATTGCGGGCAGCAATAGTTACTTCTTTTATGAGTTTTGTAAATATTTTACCGCGCTTCGCATCTGTAGCAGCCTTTTTATGTTTTATAGATGCCCATTTTGAATGCCCTGACATTAATCGCCTCCTTTTAAGAACTATCTTAAAAATCCGAAATCCGAATATCGAAATCCGAAACATCCTCCTTCGACAAGCTCAGGATAGTTCGAGTGATGGTGAGCGAAGTCGAACCATTTCGAATTTCGGATTTCGAGTTTCGAATTTCTTACTTCTCCTGCTCTTCCCTCTTCTGCTCCTGGTATTTTGCAATAATCCCCTGCGCTATTTTATGAGGCACCTCTTCATAATGAGAGAACCTCATGCTATATGAACCTCTTCCTCCTGTCATTGACTTGAGTTCAGATGCATACTTAAACATCTCTGAGAGGGGCACCTTTGCCTTAACAATCTGATGCCTGCCCTGGACATCCATCCCAGCAATCTTACCGCGCCTCGAACTCAAATTACCGGTTATGTCTCCCATAAATTCATCAGGCACTATACCATCCACGTCCATTATAGGCTCTAAGAGGACAGGCCCTGCCTCTAATGCTGCCTTCTTAAGCGCGCCAGAACCTGCAATCTTAAAAGCCATATCAGAAGAATCCACTTCATGGTAAGAACCATCGTAAAGCGTAATCCTTATATCAACAATCGGATATCCGGCTATCACGCCCTTTGACATTGCCTCTACAACGCCTTTTTCTACAGCTGGTATGTAATTCTTGGGTATGGCCCCGCCGACAATCTTATCAACAAATTCAAAACCTTTTCCTCTTTCCAATGGCTCAACCTGAATCCAGACATCTCCATATTGACCGTGCCCACCTGTCTGCCTCTTATATTTATTCTGAACCTTTGCTATTTTCTTAATAGTCTCTTTGTACGCTACCTCAGGAGTGCCTACATCGACATCTACGCCAAACCGTTTCTTAAGGCGGTTTATCATTATATCCAGATGCAAATCACCCATACCTGATACAATAAGCTCTTTTGTCTGCTCCTCTCTTCTTGCCACAAATGTATGGTCTTCGGCTGAAAGTTTTTGAATCGCATTGGATATTTTATCTTCGTCCGAACGCGTCTTGGGTTTAACTGAAAATGATATTGCTGGCTCTGGAAAGATAACATTAGTAAAAACCACCTGCTCCTTTTCTGTACACAGTGAATCCCCTGTGAACGTATTTTTTAACTTTGCAACGGCTACTATATCTCCTGCATTGGCCTCTCTGATAGGCACCTGCTCCTTACCAAATAAACTTAAAAGCGGACCGAATCTCTCGTTTAATTGGTTTGTCACATTATAAAAATTTGTATCAGATTTAAGGCCGCCTGAGAATATCCTAAAAATAGTGAGCTGGCCGACATAAGGGTCAGATAATGACTTAAATACATTGGCTGCAAATGGCGCATTGATGTCTGGCCTTAATTCTTTCTCCTCTTCTGTCTTTGCGTCTTTGACAATCCTTGCCGGCCTTTCAGCAGGGGAAGGCAATATATCGATGATCGCAGCGAAGATCTCCTTTGCACCTATATTTAAAATAGATGCACCACAAAAGACAGGAAATATCTCACAACCTGCAACACCCTCTCTTAATCCATTCTTAATCTCTTCGGAAGTCAACTCCCCGCCTTCAAGATATTTTTCTAAAAGCTCGTCGTTCTTTTCGGCAATCGTCTCTATCAATAGATCCCTGAGCTTCACAGCTCTTTCTTTTTCATCGCCACTCAATGCCTCTATCTCAGCCCTCTCCAATAGATTAACAACACCTTTAAAATCAGAGCCCACCCCAACAGGCAGAGTAACTAATACACATTTATTACCTAATCTCGCTCTGATATTCTTAAACGCCTCCGAAAAATTGATATTTTCTTTGTTCATTTTATTTATAAATATGAGCCGGGCCAGATTATTTTCACCTGCTATGCCCCATACCTTTTCTGTTCCTACCTCTATCCCTTCACATGCATCAACAAGCAATATAGCGCTGTCAACAGCACTTAAAGAACCCAACACCTCTCCTATAAAATCTGCATAACCAGGGGTATCAATCATGTTAATATGTTTCCCGTTGTAGTTAAAACTCAAGATGCTTGAATTAATCGAAACCTTTCTTTCCTTTTCGTCATCACTGTAATCGCTGACAGTCGTCCCGTCCTCGACCTTTCCAAAACGACTTGTCATGCCAGCATTGTAGACAATACACTCTGCAAGCGTAGTCTTCCCGCTTCCCGCATGCGATATTAATGCTACATTACGTATATCTTTAGCACTAAATTCAGCCAATTCTTACCTCCTGTTGTATTGTTTTTGGTTTATGCCAATCTTATTTATGAATTTTTATTTTAGCATAAAATGGGCAGGGAGTAAAGCGGGAAATGTTTTGTTTGGTAATCGGTGAGTTATCAGGGATGAGGGAATTAACTGAGCCCTCAGGGAGTTTTT
>CAYZNX010000004.1:0-20460 GCA_964479825.1 uncultured Planctomycetia bacterium
TTGCACCTCCTGCCCCAGATACACAGCCACTAACCTCGCCATTTTTTACCAGTGTTGACCATGCCCTCCAGGCATTAGCAGGTATTATTGGACTCCGTGACCCTTATGATTTAGGAGAACAAACAGGCCTTGAGGGCATTAGTCTTGCTGGGCCAGGCGAAAAAGGCATTCTTAGCCATGACCCAGAAATCTTGCATGCTCAAAAATCTATTCAGGCTGAAGCAGAAATCCTTGAAGATGTATATGAAGAAGAGGCGCTGCATAACCGCCTAAATGAACGGGATATGCAGGTAAATGTCATTGCAGTGCGTCCAGGGGCAAGGCATTTTGGCGGAATTAATGAAGGCTTTGTGGATGTATATACTGTCAGTCGTGGCCATGCCATTGTGCTCAAGCAGGAGCATAAATTTGGCGTTGTAACAGAGGTTGTAGCAATGGAGGCAGGAGAAGGCCAGACATTTGATATTGAACCAGGCATTGAATTTGTAATATACCCGGTAGGCGATGGGCCTCTTGTCCTGACAAACCTCAGGCCTAAAGATAAAGATACAGACTCAAAAGAGATAGAGAAGACATCCGGCGCTTCTGTATTTGTTGAAGTGGATGTTGACTCACGGGTTAAGCTTGTTAGAAATCCAGGACATAAAGGCGTTATATTAGTCAGATGGGCACAGCCTGGTAATGGTTACAGGGCAAAAATAGGGTTAGGCCAGGGGACTGTCATGGACTGGGTGCAGGAGGCAGATGATGACCAGCTTGACGCACTCAGTAGATACTTGAACCGTCCGCATTTACGCAGGTATGCGCAGTCCTTACAACAGGTCCACGTGCTTGATCAGACCAGGATAGAAGAGTTTCTTGAGGATGCAGCTAGGACAGCTATTAATGTAGCATGGGCGCTTAGAGCCGGCGAGATTGTCATGAGGACTGCTACAGGTGTCATTGGCCCGAGGATTGGAAGAGAAGTGGATTGGGATAGAGCCGAACAAGTAGTCAGGGAAAAGGCAAGGCTATTACAGGAGCAGTTAGCAGAAAAGCAAAAGGAACTTTCAAGCGGCCCAGAAGCAGCAATTTTTGATAAGGCACTGGCACAGGCTATTGCAGAGCTAAATAAGGTGCTGGACCCAATAGCTGATGCCCCATCCGGCCTTGACATGGACCCAATAGATAGAAGGATAAATTGGATAGAGCTAAGACTCTGTGATGCAATTCTTTTTGTCAGTGTTGTAGCAGAATTAACTGAACTTGCGAAAAAAATAAGCAGCCTCGTGCAGGAAGCAAAAAAGGCCCATGGGGATATTGAAGCGCTTCAGGGTATTAGGGCTCGATTACTGGAGACAAGGCAGGATATAGGTGCATTCGCAGAAAGATTAGAGAAAAGAGTGCCATTTGCTTCAAGTCTTACATCAAGGGTCAAACCAGTATTGGAGAGGTTATACGCTGACATTAATCAGATAGAGGAAGGCCTGGCCGGAAATCTCGAGGCAGTGCATGATGCCATAGGCATTGAAGACCTGGATGACCTCCATGGTGCAATGGAGCAATCGTTAGATGTTATGAAAGATGGCCTGGTTCGTTTAGAACAGCTCAGGCTCCTTGTAAAAGCTGGCCAGGCTGCAAAGGAACAGTTAAGACATGTTGATGAGCTTGTTGCTGCTAGCCGTGGACAGCTCCAGGGTTTTAGTGAAAAACACCCTGGCGCAGCTCGTGAAGTAACGAAAATTATAGAGGCCATTGAGTCAGTCAGGGCATCTCTTCAGGAGACAGTAGCTGGAGAACAGGGCTATCTGCCGCAGACCTTAACAAAACTAAAAGAATTGTCAGAAGGCCTTGAGGCCCTTGCTGCAACAGCAGGCCAGGGTATAAGACAAGACCAAAGGTTACAAAGGGCCAGGGAAAGCTTAGAGACTGCAGCCAGGACCCTCCAGGGTTTTACTCAAGAGCAGGTTGATGCCCTGCAGAGAATAAAGGAGAGCGATACGAGATTTGGAGCATTTGCCAGGTGGTTTGAAGACCGCATAGGAGAGAGTACCAAGCGATTATCCGCGATGCAGGGTGATTTACGCGGTATTATTGATGATGCAACAAAAGAATTAACTGATGCCACGCAATCTACCCGAACCGTGTTTATAGGCGGGCCTTTTACTGTTGGAAATGTCAGAGAAACGCTCAGCAGGACAGAAGGTCCTTCTTTTTCTTCTCGCGATTACAGAAAAATCGCAATTGCCCTTAACAGGGCCACAGAACAAGGGGAATCATTTAACACTGTAACAGCTGTTCGCAGCATTATAAACAAGGCCCTCTCTACAGATTACAACCATCAGCAATTGCCTGCAAATGCCTTGCATCCATTGCGTGACTTAGGAAGGGAAGGCCATGAAATCTTGGCAAAGCCATTGACCCTGATAGAGCAGGCGCAGCTCGCTTCTATCAGGACAGCGGCGATCCTGCAGAGCGGCCATGACGCTGCAACATTAGTCAGGTTTGTCGTAAATCAGATTAGGCCGAGAAAACTTGATGTTGCAGAGAGCCAGGAGCTCGGAGAGCCGCAAGATGTCTTAGCTGACCCGCACCATCTCCGGGAAGTGCTTCCAAAGGTTGTCCATGACCTAATGCACAATGACAATCCCGGGGTGCAGATGAAACTTAGACAATTTTTACTGCGGCTTGGCAGGACAGAGCCTGGCCTCAATACTGAAATTCGCAGGGCCCTGGCCGGACGTGAAATCGACCCTGAGACAGGCACATATAAACCCGCGTCTATGGTTAAGTCAGTGCCTGAGTTATTCAGGTCATTGCAAGGGATTCTAAGAGTTGAAGCTGATGGCAATGTAATAGTAGAAGATGCAGGCGGCCTTCGCAGGGAGGCTGAGAGGCTATGGTATGAATCTGTATCTAACCCTAATGAGGAGGTCCGCGCTAGCCTCCAGTGGTTAGCGCCTATTGTGGCTGAACATCTTCATGCGCCTTTGGCGTCTACTCAAGATGTGTTTAATGCCATAGACAACGGCATACTTAAAAACTTCTCTTTATTATCTGCTAATCTGAGGCATGCAGCATTCTATGAAGCTACTGAATTATTTAGAGCCGCCTTAGAACTTAATGCAGTCCCTGGTTTTGAACTTGCGCGTTCCGAGATAGGTTACACACATCAGTCCATGCGTGAATATAGGACTACAATCCTATGGGCAGCCATTGCTATGGGCTATCAAGGCCCAATCTATATTACCAAGGATCATCTCCAGGTATCTACTAAGGTTGCAGACCCTATGAGTGAGGCAGTGCGTGCCTTGAGGGCATCTGGTAGGATTAAAAAAGGTGCTGGCTCAACGACTGTCTTAAAGATCGTTAGCGAGAAAGAGGGTGAGAAAATTAGAGCCCTCAAGGAAGAGCTTGACGCCATTGTTGACATGATTGAGTCAGATACGCGAGATGGCATTTTTGCAACTGACCTTGACGCCTCAACAACAGAAGTATCCGGGCAAAGAGGAGATGTTCGTATTCGCCAATCAATAAATGCCCAAAGCACAATGAGCCTATTGGTTGCTTCACGCGTCAAATCTCATGCCTTAGGAGTCAGGATTGCTGTCGGGGCTGAGGTTGGAGAGATTGGCGGCTCAGAAGCCGAGGAAGAGGTTGAAGGGGTTACAAATGTTACTAGCCCAGAAGAAGTTGAATTTTTCTTAAAAACTGTCAGGAACGGCATTAGGTCAACTGAGAAAAGGATAAAGAAGGCTCAGATAGAGGGATTACAGGTTTTAGCCAGAGAGTTTCATGTCTCACTTGATGAAATGCGCCAGTTCCAGGAGTATCTGAAAAAAGGAGGAGAGATTAAGTTCCTTGATAAACTAAGCATTTATACAGGGACCGCTCATGGCGAAGGCGGAAAAATCAATTTGAAAGGAATTGCTGAGGCGGCAAAGAGAACCACAAACTTTGGCATCCCGGGAATAGTTCAGCACGCCACATCCATGATACAGGACCGCAGTGACTTTGCACGCCTGCCTCTTGCATCTGTTGTAGAGGTGCACTTTGCTACAGGATTACAGCATATAATGTATGATACGTTACGCCTGCCGTTTGAAGGCCTTGTCCGGGAAAAAGGAATCCCGGGACCTTTAACATATTATATTACGAAAGCAGAAAAGTCAGCTGAGGAATCTCAAAAGGCAGGCCGGCCCAGTGTTGCGCAGCGGTTACGCGATATGGCACAGCGATTTCGTCGAGGGATGCAGGCGCTTACTGATGATGATATTGCGTGGTTAAGGCAAAACTACATACGCATACCAGACCCTGGAAACTTAGATGACGAACTGTTCCCCGGCGCATTGCCGGCAAGATTGGTCTATTTTGAATACCTTGAACTTGCTCAGGCAAAGCGGCCAGACATGGTTAACCGTCTGCAGCAAGGGCCTGATGCCTTGACATACGATGATGTTGAGTTTATTAGAAAAGAGCGCAAGCGTATCTCTCCTAAGGTTAAAGAGGCATTGGCCAATATTCCTGAAGATGGGTTGGAGGCTCTGAGACAGGCGTGGCACAAAGAGTTTCGTTTTGTCCTGGAGTCATTGGGTGGGAGAAACACATTGCCTATAATGAGAGAACATACTCTGGCCCAGCGTGTACACGAACCTGTGCCGCAGTCAGTATTAGACGCGGTTCACAAAGAGTCTCTTGAGCATCCCATGCATAGTCCATTGCCAAGGCTTACCCAGAACCAGGCGCTGGAACTTGAGGCCGCGATTTTAAGAGTGCTTGACTCAGACCTGGGCATCCCACATCATGCACACATTCTTAGCAAGGCCGAAGCAGATGAGATAGAGAGAAAGTACCTAGGGCCTGATACGCGTCAAGAGATTAGCGTGGCTGGGCTTGGATACAATGCAAAGGGTGTTGATGTTGAAAATAGCTATCTGGAGAGACAACAAGGACAAGATGATATTGACACAGTCGTTTTTGTAAAGGCTGACCAAGAACTAAGCGCAGGGACATATGCAAGGTCTCTTGCCGGCGAATTAGAAGGTTTTAAAAATGTCGAGTTAGCATTAGACGCCGGGTATAGAATTGGCGATAAGGGTAACTATACTGGGCCATTGGCATTAGAGGAGGTTCAAGAAAAATTAGGAGTAAAGCTTATTAGAGTAGCCCCTGATTTGCCGCCAGCCACTAAGCGCGAACATATCAGGTCAATACTTGACATGGGATTAAACCCGGTTGCCTACATACAAGGCGATAATATAAAAGGTCAGGTTGAGACATTGCTTGCCGGGTTAAATGCTTCGCAGCTTAAAGCTGTAATGTTGGTTGATTTAGGGATGGACGGGACACAGTTACGTCCCAGCCAGATAAAAGACCGTGCAAAGGCAATCAGGTCAGCGATAGATCATATTGCCAGCCCCAGATGGGATGTAAAAGGCGTGACGTTAATAGGATGGAATATAAAAGTCGCAAAAGACATGACAATTTTTTATGCTGGGTCAGGTCCTATTACTGTAACACAGAACCCTGGAGAACTTGAAGGCTTGATAAGACAAGGGGCCAGGGAGATTTTGTTAGATTCATCCAGAGATAATCCTGATACATGGGTCAGTGAAGCATTGCCGGGTATTAAAGGTATAATTTCCCAGCATCCTGGGGTGCAATTTCGCATTATGCCGCCGAGGTCGGTATTCTTCTTGCCGGGGAATCAGGCCTTGCCCGCGGCCACTACGATTATGATAGGCAGCCAGGACATTGAGCCGACAAGGATTCCCTCTGAAAATGTAAGAGCTGTTTTGGTCAACCACTCGGAAGTCAGGGATAGCTATGAGAAGGCCAGGGCCAAACTGTGGTCAGCTCTGGAAGCAGGCAAAGAAGTGCATCTTTTAATCGGCGAGGATAAAGAAGAAAGGGCTATAGGTGTAAGTAAGGATATTATTGAAGAGGCATTGAGTGAATTATTAAAAGACCTTACACCTGTAAAGCTTCTCAGGGTCACTATTCTCTATGAACCAGCCTGGGCAATAGGAGGGGTTGAGGTTTCCCTTGATTCAGCAAAACAGGGTTATGACATTATTCGCAGGTGGTTAGAAAACAGATTTCCTGAATATGGCGCCTGGCTCAGCATTGGTTATGGCGGAAGCGTCAATCAAGAAAATATCGCTTCCCTATGGGCCCTCGGCTATAGGGCGTTTATAGTGCATTCCGGGATGAAGGATGCATCGGATGCCAATCTATTGCGTCAGCAAGTATCCAGGCTTCAGGCCGGGACCCGCATGCAAGATGGAAAAGGCTCAAGTCTTGCAGAGTATCTACGTCATCCGGATAAATGGCAGGAGGCACTGGCTGACCTTGTCATGCTAATGGCAAATGACGAGGCTAAGTTTACAAGATATTTTCCAATTGTCTTTGCAGCTATAACTAATGCGAGGAATAACCTCCCTGCAATTACCCGCACCCTCTTATCAAATGATTATTTGCATCATCAGAGCAGAGACGTCAGGCGCGTAGCAGTAGCATTGCTGGGCCACCTTGCTGTCGGCCCTGGCATATTAAGAGAGAAAATTGCGGATAGTATGCAGGGAATGATTTCTATTGAGCGTGACACTACTATTGTCAGGGCAATTGCAGGAACATTACTGCAGCTCGGCAGGGCCCAAGAGGCAACACAGGGTTTCCTTAGTGAGCTCCGCAAGGTCAGTGTTGACCCGAGCGATACATTATATACACGTGGCCTGATTAGGGCCGTTACCAGTATTGCATTGGAAGATGATGACCAGATACGTGTTGTCCGTTCAGAACTCGTGTGGATTGCCCTATACACCCGTGACGACTTTGTCAGGTATGAGGCGGTTCAGGCAATTGAACAGCTCCTTAGTTCCTTTCATCCGATTACACTCCAAGAAGGCCTGCGCCGAAATGTATTGCAGCGGCTTACTTACCGTATTACAAGCCCATTAAGACACCAGGATTCAGAATCACAATTCCAGACATTGAAGGCACTCTTTGAAGACGGGGTTTCTCTGGATAATGCAAACCGGCCTGAGAATCTTACAGCTCACATTGAACAGCTCGATGCTAAATTCAAAGATAACTCAAATTTTGCATTGGCCCTGGTTGCGACTGCTAAAGAGGATCCTGCCATGCAAGGGATAGAGTTAGAGCTTGAGCGTCACGCAGAATCTCTTCTAGTGAGCCATGCCTTGCCGTATATAACAGGGCTCGCTTCTATTAAAGAGGTAGGCTCTGCCTCTAATAGGCCGCAACAGCGTAAGCGAAACAGGTTAGACTGGCTAAATGGTTTAGGAGCTGGGGCAGATAGTGCGGCGATCTCGGTATTTCGCTTATTAGCTCAGGATAATCCGGAAATAGGCAAGCTCGCTGATTTCTTCGCAGCGCAGGGGATGGTGAGGGCGCTGAATGTGATTGAGGCCCTTGAACTAATTTCGCGATTGGCTGAAGGAGAGCGCGATGAAGCGCCAGATATGTACAATGGCCAGCAGATAGGCGGGGCATGCCAGCCATTGCAAAGCCTCTGGATTACAAAGACGCATGCTGAAAGCGCCTCAGATGCATTAGAGGTTACAAATGCTACGAAATACCTGCGAAGGATAGGCGCCAATGCTGTTATTGCAATGATGGACAGATTGCGCGAATACGAGGACCTATATGGTTTTAATATATTTGGCCCTCGCGGCAGCGGGTTGGATATCCGTGCGCTTCCTGCAGATACCCGCGAGTTGGCAAAAGAGGTGTTGAAGCGATTGGCAGGCGCTCGTCCGAAAAAAGGCGTTGGCGATATAAGGTTGGCGTATTTATATAGAGACCGCGGCAAAGAGCTTTATTATGAGCTTGTCAGAGAAAGAAGAGGTTTATTGGGGAAACGTTTCTATACCAAGGAAAAATTTGAGAAAGATTGGAAGAAAATCGGCGAAGAACTTAAAGACACGGGTGTCTATATAACAGAGGATGGAGACGTGTTTGTCAGCGACGGAGACCTTGCGCCTGTCTTTGCAATAGCTGCAGGAGAGTTAGATGGTTATATCGGAGTCAGTGGCTGGCCAGAGACTGTTATTAAAGCCAGCATAGCAGAGGCATTAGGATTGGATTATACAGCCGAGCTTTCTGCGTATCAGGTCCTGGCAGAAAAATCAAAGGGTTCAAACCTTTTGAAACACCGGCACTTATATTCACTCAAAGAAGTTCAGGCAATGACAAAGGCAGGGTTTGTTTTGCCTGAGGTTGTCCCAATAATTGAAGACCCGATGCTTACCCGAGAACAAAGGCGCGAGACAATCAAGTCAGCTTATCTAAAATATTTCAACAATGCAAAAGAAGAGGCAAAAGATATCAGCGTCTATAATAAAGACACGGGACAGCATATTCCAGCAACTACGCTTTACACTGTTACAGAGAAAGACCTGTTCCTGATAGCAAGCGCTATTGCCAGACGAGATACAGTGGACCCATGGGATACTGTGTTTACATCTTCATCTGATGACACCCCGGCCCTTGTTTCAGATGATGCCCGGACATTCTTGACAGCCATTAAAGAAAACCCATTTATAAGCATTGTCCTTAATGGCGAGACAGTGCAGATGCCAGGCATTAGCGTTAATCCTTTTACAGGCACCTTGAAATTATATCAGAAAGTTAGCTCTGCCGCATCAGGTGAGGCAAGGACATTAGTTAAGGAATACGAATCAAGCCTCAGGGATCTTTTAAGGGCCATACGTCAAAGCAGTGACCCATTGGAACAGGCAGAGCTCTATCGCCGCGCCGGCATTACCTACATGAACTTGACACTCTTTGATAAGGCAGAAAAGGCCTTTACCAGGGCATTGGCATTGTCAGATGAGCCAGGGTTTCGCAGGAAGGTTGAGGCAGCCAGGATGCATAGTCATGGCTTTTGGCTTTTAAAAGGTGCTGAAAAATCCGCTGCACAGGGATTTGAGTTTCTGACACAAACCGAACAAGAACTTGTCAGTAGAGTCGGCACCTCTAATCTCTTGCGAGCTGGGCTTCAGCTATTTGCTTATGCTGTCCTGGAATATGGAGAGCTTGCGCTTCCTGAAACGCATGAGTTGGCAAGAGTGCTGCAATCAGAATGGTTCAATTATCAGCCTGTTCTGCCACGAGGTCCAAAGATACAGCCAGCGACAGACGCCTCTTTGTTGCCTGCATCACCTCCTCCTGCATCTGCCGGAACCGGACGTGCATTGCGCGAATTAGATACCCATCCTCTTCTACAAAAAGTCAATACAACACTGGATGATATTACTAAAGATGCAAGATTAGCCATTTTTGACCTTGATGAAACTGTCCAAAAAACCGGAAGATCAGAGGACTTTGTCTATGCGCGTAACAATGCCCTTGAAGAAACCATGCGCAGGATTGCAGAAGACAAAAGCCTGCCTTTGCCAGACACAGAGAAGATCCGCTCATTCTTATCAGATAACCAGGAAGAATTTGTCTTACTCAAAGGCCGGGTCGTGATAGAAAGGCTTACCAATCATTTGGGCATTAAGCTAACTCCGCAAGAGATAGAGAGTTATTATGTATTTTATGCCAGCCTCAGGCGCGCAATTAGTAGAGCAACTAAGTCGCCCGAACTTGTGGATGGCTGGCGGGAATTCGTAATTCAACTCAAAAATAGAAATGTCCATAGGTCAGTTATCACTGGCTCGAGCCAGGGAAGCCATGAGCTTGCGAAAAATAACGCCCGTTATTTGGTTGATGTAGTGCATGAAAATACGCGCTCAAAAGGCCCCAAGATAAGCGAGGAATTACAAAGAACAGGGGTTAGTCCAGGCCAGGCAGTGTATTTTGGTGACAGGCCTGATGAACTAAAAGCTGCAAAGGAGCTCGGCCTAACAACAATCGCTGTTGTGGGTTCGTATTTGACATGGGGTAGCCGTATGAAACTTGTTCCTGGAGAATTCGAGGACCTCCTTAACCACGCCGACTATGTAATCGTTGATTACAATGGGCCTGTGTATAGGGTGCAGAGAGCACGCTCTACGAGGCAGGCCAAAACACCGCAGCCTGACTTGACAAAGCTCCATGTAGTAGTACTTACAGGAGGGTCAAGTAGCCGATTCTGGCCTGTTAATAAGATATTTACTGACCTTATGGGGACAGGCAAGACATTGATTCAACAGGCATATTCTAGATTGGTTGATACTATAGATAGTGAGGGGCCATTTTCGCGTTTTATAGAGCATAAGCAATTTTTTATCCAGACTATTCGTGATAGTTATTTCACTAGATCTATTCAAGAACAACTTCCTGGAGTTAACTTCAGCACAGAACCTGGCAGACGCGGTACACTACCTGCTTTTCTCTGGATCATGGCTAATATGCATAAAGATGATCCTGATGGAACCTTGGCTATACTGCATGGAGATCATGTTATTAGAGATTATGAAAAGTTCCGTATGACATTAGCAAGGGCAACAGAGGTTGCACAAGATACAAAGAAGGATAGGATTGTTACTATAGGCACTCCACCTTCAGGCGACCCAGAGGAATGGACAGGTTTTGGCGCAATACAGGTTGGCTCAACAGTCGCTATGTTCGGAGAAACTGTGCGTGATGTGCTCCGATTCGATGAAAAGCCTGATGAAGAAACTGCCCGGCGGATGATAAAGGAAGGCGGACGATACTGGAACGCTGGCATGTTTATTTTCAGGCTCTCTGTTATGGAACGGGCGTTAGAATTGTATCAGCCTCAGATGTTTGGGCAGTACGTTCTGATGCGCGATGCAATCGCAACAGGCAACGCAGACGAAGCAGAAAAAATATTTATGAGATTTGAAAGCAAGATAGATGACCCGCTTAATCCAGGCAAAAAGCTTGACAATACAATAGACTTTGCATTACTTGGCCCTATGACCCAGCGACCAGCTCAAGGAGCAGAAGACCTTGTTGTCACAATGGTAGAAGGAGAATTTCCATGGGATGACATTGGAAACTGGGCTGCATTGCGAAAGGTGGTGCAGGCTGATGGTCAAGGCAATGTCATTGTTGGCAATGGTGTAATTACTACTGACCCGACTGTCATTAATTCAACACTTATGGCAGAGCAAGGCCGCAGGATTAATGCCTCAGGCATCAATGGCCTTGTCGTAGTGCATGCATCTGACGGCTCAGTCCTTATAACACGCGAAGCTCTTGCACATGAGATTAAACCTATTGTTGAGAAGATGTTATCCGCTCCTGATGGACACATCGAAAAAGTAAATTCTGACTCTTCCAGAGTAACTATAGCGCATGGGACTACTGGCCGTATAGCAATATTCGGAGTAGAGAATATAGAGGTCGCCTTAGAAAATAATACACTTGTCGTAAAATCTTCTATTCCTGCTGAGATTTCGGTTATCTTGGCAAATGCAGTTCAGAGTGTGTATCCACAGGGTGAACCTCAAGAAGCAGCAAAATACTATTCTGCGTATGAGCGGGCAGTGTTCTTCTGGAAGGAATTGCGATTGAGGAACCATGAGCTTTCTGCTATAGAGGCGGCTGATAGGGTTAGAGATGTATTGCGAGATGAACAGGATATTGCAAAGTTGACAGGAGAGCCTTTGGGTACCTGGCGCGTATTTGCCATGGCGCGGGGGACATTAGGCCGTCTTCAAGAAATCAATGCATTCCACAGAGCCGATCCCAGGTCTCGAACTCAGCTTATTTCTCATCTCAGCGACAGAGGTCTCCAGATGAACGTTGAGACAGAATTTCTCCTGGCGCGTTTGCATCAATTAGGCAATGATATTGGCCGATATGCGCATCCTGACTTGATTGGTGACCAGGGAGAAATTACTAAATACGTTGGAGATTTGTATGGGGCACCCACGATGTACCGCGAGAAGTTCTGGGGAGGCACAGATGCAATACTTGACTGGGACGGGGTCTCAGAACAGGATGCTCGTGCCCAGATGTTGGCCCAAGGAGAAAAAATCACAGGAGGCGCTACTGGAAAACTTCTGATCGGGGAGTCACTTAAGCTCTTTGCCACAGATGAAATGTCTAGCATGGTCAAGTCAGAGGCCTTGAACAAGGATGCGCCGCTTTATCTTTATTATCTCTACTTTGGCCGCAGCATGATTGGGGATGAGGCCTATGAGGAGTTTGATGGTTATGACCCTAACTCTTATAAGGTGGTTTCAGCAGGGCCATGGATTTCTATACAGTGGCACGAAGGCGAAAATCTGCCGTGGGGAAAACCCGAGACATTTACGATATTATACGTTGGGCCTGATGGCTCTTATATAGCTGGTTTCAAGGATGGAGTCACAGATGAGGAAATCCAGAGAGCAGTAGAAAGTCTTCCTGAAGACAGAGGAAGGTCACTCGTTTCTTTATTGCATGAGGAGAAATTTGCTGAATTAAAAAGAGGGAGAAACACTTGGTCTCTTGCTGATCTGTCTCCTGGAGATATGATACCTGTAACTGATGTAGGTGAACGCCGCATGCATACAGTCGGAGAAAATCCTTTGACCACGTGGGTTAGAGAGAGATTAGGCCAGGCAACCTTTGTCATTGACGAGGTGGCCCGCACACAGCGACGCTGGGATCCAGATGCAATTGACCCGGCAACTCGCCGCGCATTAGACCCCTCTGCGCAATCAGCTGGAGTTACAACAGTTGGAAGGCATATTGATACACCGGATCTTATTACAGGAGCTACCTATCAGAAGCGCGTGTCACCTGGCTCTTCATTGCTTTCTAAGCCGTCCGTTTCGCACATTGTGGAATTTGATAGCGTGTCTGGACGTTTTGTTGAGGTGGCTCACGAAGAAACGCAGGACTTTGGCCGAAGCTACTATGCGTTGAGCCATATTTATTTCAATGTATCTAATGTTCCGGTGCGCCCGACTACCTATGGCCGTGGCCATAATAAGGTAGTTGTCATGAGAGGCCGTGTTAGAGTAGTGAATCTGCAAACTGGGACCACTGCCGAGTTGAAACGCGGGGATATTATTGGCATTCCTTTTGGTCATGAATTCACTATTGAGGCATTGGAGCAAGACTCTATTGTCAAACATATCTATGTTCCTGGAGAAGCAACAGTTGCGCCTGCGGCTACAGCCGCTCGTCAGGCTAGACTACAGCCTGTCAAACCGCTCATTGCCTCTGAAAAGTTAAATCCGCCGCAAAAGGTTAAAGATGTCATTGTTGTAAGCAGCGAGGATGAAATGGCAAGGGCTATGGCAGGTCAGGTTATTGGCGCTGTCAGGGCCAACAGAGGTAAGAAAATCGTACTAATTGTTTCAACAGGGACTACGCTTTTGGGTGTATGGCAGATTTTAGTCAGCGAACTTACTCAGGATGAGTGGGGCAGGATTACTCTGGTACAGGGTAATGAGGTGGCTAACCCGCCAAGTTATAGTAGAAAGATTGGAGATTTTCAAGACTATATACGAGAGCATATCCTAAAACCTCTCTATGACCGTTATAAAGAAACAGTTCTTCCTCACCCAATCTTTCTTAATTGGTATGACGAAGGGGAGATGGAACGATATGCGCAACAACAGCTTGATGAAGCTCGTAAAGGCGCATTCACGATTGTCCTGGCAGGCGTTGGCCCTGCATGGAAAACACAAACTGGCCCACAAGGCGGCCATATGTTCTTTGAAGAGCCAGGGACATTTTCTATTGCTGGCAAGGTCCACAAAGTTACGCTTCAGCCTAATACTGTTGCAAAGAACTATGACCCGGTATTTATCTATGCCCAGTCACAAGGCATAGACCTGGAAGCATGGACAATTGGCATGGGAAATATCTTATCCGCTGACCTCATTGTTGCTGGGTTTAACAATGCAGAAAAACAGGTATCTTTTGAATCAGCCATGAGTGGAAGGCCTTCTGACCAGGCCGCAGTGACACAGCTCGGGACCCGCGCAAAAGGTGATGTTGTATTCGTGGCAACTGCTGATGCTGGCCGAGCAGTCTTAGAGGCAAAGGCCCCTCCTGTAAGATTCGGGACAAGCGGCATGCGGGCAAAGGCAAGAGAACAGACCAAAGAAGAAATAAAAAGATATGGTAAAGACCCTGGAAAGATCACCCTGACCCATAAAAATGCATATGACGCCGCGAGAGGATTCCTGCGGTGGGAAAAACATATCGGTGAGGCAAGAGAAGGAGATACTGTTTTTATTGCAGGAGATCGCCGCGACACAACAGATGATTTAATAAGAGCTAATATTAAAGCCATTGAGGACGAGGGCCTTAAGGTTGTATATCTGGGTAAAATCCCAGTGCCTGCATTGGCTTACTATGCGAAGCTATATAGTGGACTGGCCATTATGGTAACAGGAAGCCATATACCCAGCCACATGAACGGCGTTAAATTTTATAGAAAAGGAGGCGAAGAGGTGCTTAAACAGGATGAGGCGCCTATTATAGCAAAGATAGTAGAGGCGCACCAGGAAGCGCCTAATAGAGGGTTATTTGGTAATGACGATATGTTAAGAGGAGATATCAAGCAAGGCATTCAATTGCAATTGGACAGTAGAGGAAGGACTGCCTTTGTCAGCCGCTATAAGGATGCATTTAAAGGAAAATCCTTAAGAGGAAAGACCTATGTAATCTACAAAGAATCCGCAAATGGCGCAGAGCTCCTGAAAGAGCTCCTTGAATATTTTGGAGCAACAGTTTATATGGTGGGCGAGAGCAAAGAGTTTGTCTCTCGTGACACTGAGGCTATCAAGACAGAGGATGCGCAAGAGATTAAGGCACGCGCTGAAAGAGAGCTATCTAAGTTAGGCGTAAACAGGTATGACGCAATCCTTGGCATGGACGCAGACAGTGACAGGCTTTTTGTTCTGGATGAGAACGGCCATTTTCATCGGGGCGATGTATTGGGCGTGGTTGCAGCAAAATACATCGGCGCCAGATCAGTTGCTGTTCCTGACAGCGTGAGCGAGGCTGTGAAGATGGAACTGAAAAAGTCAGGGATTGAATACACATTGACGGATGTTGGTTCTCCATATGTTATTGCTGCAATGGGTGATGCGGCATGGGAGGTAAATGGTGGATTTCTAATTGGACGAGATATTGGATTCAATGGCCAGACCTTGAAGGCATTGCGGACAAGAGATGCAATCCTCCCAATCCTTGCGCTATTATTTAGTTCAACTGAGCAAAACCAAACAATTTCTGAGCTCTTTGATGCGCTTCCAAGGCGCTACACGCAGGGCTCTTACCGCGACCATGTGCCGATTGAAGCAGGCCAAGGCATTGTTGAAAGATTTTCTCCACCGGCTTATCCTGTTATCCAAGAGGTCATTTACGGAAAAGATGGCGAGGTTAGTATAGTCTTGAAAAGCGGAGAGACACCTTCAACGCCAAGATACAAGCGGCTCACTGATAGACTGCAAGATATCAAATCTGAACTGGAAAAGGTATTTAGTCAGGTTGATTCAGATTTTGGCAGCATTGAAAGAATCGAATATATTAGCGGCATCAGGATATATTTTGTCAATGGGGATGTTGCACACCTGAGGGCCTCACGCAATGCTATGCAATTCCGAGCCTACTCTGACGCCAACACTCAGGAACGCGCAGATGAGATTGTAGATTTAGCTATTAAGGATGGCGGCATCATCCATGCCCTCCAAAACCTGATATCATCGGTAGCTGCGCGGCCTGCAGGGACCAAATCCAGCCGCGGCACATTAGGAGAAGGCTTTTTAGAATTTTTAGAAACAGCTGTTGAAGAATCCAAAAAGACAGGAAACCATGCACTAGAACTGACAGTAACTCAATTTCTAAGTAGACGGCCATTTGAACGCTCCGCAGTCTATAATGAATTACGCTATCTGCATGAACTGGGACTTTTAACAAGGGAGCTGCGAGATGGGGCACATTACTATAAGCTTGCCCCATGGGTCCAGACAGCTCTTAAGGACGAACCGAATTTTATTAACATAGTCAGGGGCCTTGTCAAAGAAGAACAATGGCTGAATATTCCGCGGTTGGATGACCCGAGATTCCAGGACCGTAGCTTGCAAGCAAAGCAAGCAGTTACAGCCCTAAAAGAACAAATTGAGAGAGCTCGAATTAATGGCCAGGCCTTAGACCAGGCAATAATTCAAAGTATAACAGGAACACGATCGCATGGTGGGAAAAGCTGGGCCTTAGGTTTGCTTACAGGATACCCATATGAAGATGTTAAATGGCTTATTAATACCCCTATCAGGCAGGCTATTGTGGAGGAAAATAGATTGCTATATCCATCAGGGCAGGCTTGGAGAGATGAATATGGCACCCCTGATATCCTAGGAATTACAGAGGAAGCTCAGGAGTTACTTGATATGTGGGGAAGGGTTGTTAGATATGCCCAGGATATTATTGTAAAAGGGCATAGCGAAGTTAATCCAGAAGATTATAACATTGAAGTTGATCCAATAAGGGCCCAGGCATTTGATGCCCTGGTCCAGGAATTGAGAAGTAAGGATGACCAAGAAGCTATTGACTATCTTAAAAGCGCTTCTGACCCGACCTTTGTAGTGTTTCTCTTAGGTGTGAAAAAACCACTTTATTATTGCGATAGAGGATTACCTATAACTGAGATTATTAGGAGAATCGTCTCTACAATAGGGGCTTCTATGGGCATTCGACTCCTTGAAGAAAAAGAAATTGGATTAGTTGTGTACAGGCCTATTGATGTTATGAGGTTTATGCAGCTACAGCCATTGCTGCGGCCATACCTGCCTTTAAACCAGTTTGACCATGACTTACGACTAACTATTGGAAGACAACTGGCAAACCTAACTGCTGAACCTGAGATTATTAATGGCGTTCTTACGCTGTTAGATAAAGGCATAACCACACCCGCTGACCACTGGTTCTACTCGCGGCTGTTGCGTCTCTTGCAAATCCGAGATGAAAAGTTTGACGTTGTATGGCATCCAAGGGCTCCATTAACACCCGAACAACAACGACTGATTAATGCTATCACACCTGTGTATGCTATTGATCACGATGGCACCTCAGATGCCCCAAATGTCTCAACGCAGCAAGAGAGCGCTGTGCTATTGACCCGAATGATGCGTAATGGATGGTTAGTTGCTAAAGTAACAGCCAAGGCCATGGAGGAACTTAAAGAGAGAGGCATTGAACTCTATGCGGAATTGCGAATTGCAATGGTTGAAGAAATGAGCAGAGAAGGATGGTCTGATCCAGTGCGCGCAGCTGATGACTTACTGGCAGATTTATTCGCGCTATATTTAGATACAGGAGGGGCACGCCTTGTGCCAACCCAAGAGGCAAGGACTCAGGGAGATTTAATGCCTGACCAAGAATATTCTGTTGGAGTTAGTGCAGAAGTTCTAAGTAAAGTTGAGGAACAATTACGAGTACTAAAGTTGGGTGAAGAATCTATTTTACACTCCTATGGTTTTACCGGTCAAGGTGGACAAAGGCTCATTACAAAACTCAGGCTCCAGCCATTTGGCGATTTAGAAACGCCAAGATCTGCGCGTGAGCCGATAAGAAAGGCATTAGAACAACTCTTTGCTGGTCGTGTAGTAGCAAGTATTCCTGGAGTAGGAGATATTAGTATTATTCCAGTGGTTGTAGGCACTTCGTCAATAGATCTTAACTTTGTAATAGGCGAAACACGGATACAGAAAGACCGGGCGGTCCAGGATCTTTTTGAACGCGGCCATCGTCAAGTTACTTACGTCGATGATGAGGTCTATGCTGGCAATGGCAGGCCAGTGAGAGACCTTAAGCAGAAATTAAACAAGCATCCTGTCCTGCATCAAAACCTTACTGTTGTAGCCGTAGACCCGGATCTCACGCATGAAGAGATCGCTGAACTGGAGTCGCAAGGTGTGATTTATCGCGGTCAAGGAGTCGAGGGTGCCAGAGATTTCCTGACGAATGAAACAGCAAGAGCTCTTGCAACATCTTCCACTGCAAGAAATCTCTCTGAATTCAAAAATGAAAATATTTATTTCTTTGGTGATGACGTTGTAGAAAACCCTGATGACTTTGCAAAAGCCATAGAGAAATTAGACGAAGACCAGCAGGCGATTGTCGTTGCAAAGGATAAAGAGCAGATGACTAAGATAAAGGCATTGAACATAAAGCTTTCTTTTATAGTGGGGACACCAGAGGAACTCGGCCTTGGTGAAGGCTTTGATTTCGACAATGCAATAACACAGGAAGGTTTTATAGTAAACGGCTTGCCTACAATCAGATTCATCCCTGCCTCAGTATTAGAAGCCAAGTATGGCCTCGGCGTATAAAATAACTTCACAAAATAAGCATTGCAGAAAATGTGAAATTATTTTTTGGGCCTGCCTATTGACACCTCACATCTTTTCCTATATAATCAGTAATCTACATAGGGGATAATTTATGTCACCAGATAAAAATGGTAAGTTTAATGGGTTCGGCGGCAAGTTTGTGCCTGAAACGCTTATGGTAGCGCTTGAGGAATTAGAGAGAGAATATAAAAAGGCCTTTCGGGATATTGGATTCAAGCGCAGGCTGGGCCATTTATTGAATACATATGCTGGCAGGCCTACGCCGCTTTATTTTGCTGCAAATCTTTCTAAGAAAACAGGGGTAAGGCTCTATCTTAAAAGAGAAGATCTCTTGCATACTGGCGCGCATAAGATCAATAATACGCTTGGCCAGGTTCTCCTTGCAGTAAGGATGGGTAAAAAGCGGATAATAGCTGAGACTGGAGCAGGACAGCACGGTGTTGCCACTGCAACTTCAGCAGCTGTGTTCGGGCTTCCATGCGATATATACATGGGCATTGAGGACATAGAGAGACAGTCTTTAAATGTGTTCAAGATGAAGCTGTTAGGCGCGGCCGTGATTCCAGTTTACTCAGGCAGTAAGACCCTCAAGGACGCTACCAATGAGGCAATAAGGGATTGGGTTACAAATGTACGAACTACATACTATGTGCTTGGCTCTGTTGTAGGGCCTCATCCTTACCCTGCAATGGTTAGAGACTTTCAGGCTGTTATTGGAAGGGAAACAAAAACGCAGATTCTACGATATGAAAAAAGGCTTCCTGATTATCTGGTAGCTTGTGTTGGCGGGGGGAGTAATTCTATAGGCATTTTCCACCCCTTCTTCAAAACAAAAGTTAAGTTTATTGGTGTGGAGGCAGGGGGGTTAGGGCTTTCAAGCGGAAGACATGGAGCTGCGCTTTGTAAAGGTAGGCCAGGGGTCTTACATGGCAGCAAAAGCTTTTTGCTGCAAGATAAAGACGGCCAGGTAAAGGTAGCTCATTCAATATCTGCAGGACTCGACTATCCTGGCGTAGGGCCAGAGCACTCGTATTATAAAAAAATTAAAAGGGCTGGATATGTAGCAGTAACTGATAAAGAGGCCCTCGAGGGATTTAAAATTTTATGCGAGGGAGAGGGGATTATCCCCGCATTAGAGCCGAGTCATGCTGTCTATTATGCTGTGAAGAAGTTAGCGCCTGGATTGAAAAAGGACAGTGTCGTGGCTATCTGTCTCTCCGGCCGGGGGGATAAGGATATAGATATAGTTAAGGACAGTTTGTCATTGCGAGGCTGACGAAGTCAGTCGAAGCAATCTCTTATTTTGAGATTGCTTCGCTTCGCTCGCAATGACAGGACGTGTATTATGAATCGGGTAGATAAAAAATTTAAAGAGCTAAAAAGAAAGCAGAAAAAGGCATTTATTGCCTTTATTATGGCTGGCGACCCGACACTTGGCATTACAAAAAAACTCGTATTTGAATTAGAAAAACAAGGTGTTGACATTATTGAGTTGGGCATACCTTTTTCTGATCCCCTTGCAGATGGCCCGACAATACAGAGGTCTTCAGAGAGGGCATTAAGGCACAAGGTCAACATAGATTCTGTATGTAACCTGGTTAGAAATGTTAGATTAAAGACAGAAACCCCAATAGTCTTTTTAACATATTATAATTTAATCTATCAGTATGGTTTAAAAAGATTTATTCATACGGCAAGTGTCTCAGGGGTTGATGGGATAGTTGTGCCTGATCTGCCACCTGAAGAATCAGGCGAGTTACAACGTGTTGCAAAGGCAAGGAATTTTTCAACTATACATCTTTTGGCGCCCACCAGTTCAGATGAACGGATAAAAAAGGCCGCAAAGGCCTCCACAGGATTTATTTACTATGTCTCGCTCACAGGCACAACAGGCGTCAGGGAAAAACTCCCAAAAGAAATCTCTGCCAACCTAAGAGAAATAAAGAAACGGACAAAAAAACCTGTATGCGTTGGTTTTGGCATCTCTACGCCTAAACAGGTAGAGGAGATATCAGGGTTTGCCGACGGTGTCATTGTGGGCAGCGCAATAATAAGGATAATCGAACAAAATCTTAACAGCAAGGACCTGGTGAGCAAGGTAGGCAGCCTTGTAAAAAAATTAAGGGCTGGGTTCCAGCGCAGGCACGCTGGAATTAACCCTTTAGGGTTTCATGCCTCTATCGCTTCAATAGGCCGTAGATCTTAT
>CAYZNX010000005.1:0-20414 GCA_964479825.1 uncultured Planctomycetia bacterium
TAATCGCTGTAATCAGAGAGCACTGCCTGTTTTTAGACTTTTTCAGTGCTCTCTCAGATTTTTCTTGACAAAATTTATTTTTTGTGTATTATTAAGAGCTATTGATAGCACTCCTCGGGTGAGAGTGCTGATAATTGGCAATACAAACAAGTCAAGATAGGAGGTGTTAATATGTCAGTTCAGCCTTTAGGAGACAGGGTGCTTGTAAAGAGGTTGGAGGCAGAAGAGAAGACAAAAGGCGGCATAGTACTGCCTGATACAGCTAAGGAAAAGCCGCAAAAAGGCGAAGTCGTAGCTGTTGGTAAAGGCAAGGTATTGGAGAGCGGCAAGGTAGAACCACTGGAAGTCAAGAAAGGAGATAGGATACTTTTTGGTAAGTACGCAGGCAATGAGATTAGCTATAAGGAAGAAGAGTATCTTATTTTAAAGGAGGAGGATATTTTAGCTATAATAAAGTAATAGGCCATACTCGAGTTTGAGAAAAGGAGGACACGAAAAATGGCAAAACAGATAATGTTCAGGGAAGATGCAAGGAATGCTATTGCCCGCGGCATAGATATGCTGGCTGAGGCAGTAAAGGTTACCCTTGGTCCAAAAGGAAGAAATGTTGTATTGGATAAGAAGTTCGGGTCGCCTACGATTACAAAGGATGGGGTTACGGTTGCAAAGGAAATAGAGCTCAAGGACCCCAATGAGAACATGGGCGCCCAGCTTGTGAAAGAGGTTGCAGAGAAAACAAGCGATATCGCAGGAGACGGCACTACCACAGCTACGCTTCTTGCCCAGGCAATCTTTAAGGAGGGCCTGAAGAATGTAACTGCTGGCGCAAATCCAGCTGCCTTAAAGCGTGGGATAGATAAGGCAGTTGAGAAGGTTGTAGAGTCATTAAAGAAGATGTCTAAAGAGATAAAGGACAAAAAAGAGATTGCGCAGGTAGCTACCATTGCGGCAAATAATGATTCAGCGATAGGCGAACTTATAGCAGAGGCGATGGAAAAGGTTGGCAAGGACGGCGTTATTACTGTTGAAGAAGCTAAATCAATGGCAACAACGCTGGATGTAGTAGAGGGCATGCAATTTGATCAGGGTTATCTCTCTCCTTACTTTGTTAGTGATGCAGAGAGGATGGAGGCAGCAATTGATGACCCATATATCCTGATACATGAGAAGAAGATTTCTGCAATGAAGGATATGCTGCCATTACTCGAGAGGATTGCCAGGTCAGGTAAACCTCTTCTTATAATTGCAGAGGATGTGGAAGGAGAGGCCCTTGCTACGTTGGTTGTAAATAAATTAAGAGGGACCTTTAACTGTTGTGCAGTCAAGGCGCCTGGTTATGGCGATAGAAGAAAGGCCATGCTTGAAGATATTGCGGTTCTTACAGGCGGCAAGGCTATTACCGAGGACCTTGGCATAAAGTTAGAGAATATTACCCTTGATGACTTAGGGAAAGCAAAGAGAGTAACAGTTACTAAAGAAGAGACCACTATAGTTGAAGGCGCAGGTAAGAATAGCGACATAAATGGCAGGATTACACAGATAAAGAGGCAGGTAGAAGAGACCGATTCTGATTACGACAAGGAAAAGCTTCAAGAGAGATTGGCAAAATTGGCCGGCGGGGTAGCTGTCATAAACGTAGGCGCAGCAACAGAAACTGAAATGAAAGAGAAAAAGGCTCGCGTTGAGGATGCCTTGCATGCTACAAGGGCTGCTGTTGAGGAAGGTATTGTGCCTGGGGGCGGAGTTGCCTTTCTCCGTACCATACCTAAATTAGAAGAGCTAAAACTCAAAGGCGATGAGAAGATCGGCTCAGATATAGTGAAACGTGCCCTTGAAGAACCCCTGAGGCAGATAGTGAAAAATGCCGGTCTTGAGGAATCTGTTGTTGTCCATAAAATAAGGGATGAGAAACAGAATGTAGGGTTTAATGCTGAGACCGATGAGTATGTTGATATGATATCAGCCGGCATAATAGACCCTACAAAGGTATCCCGGACAGCACTTCAAAATGCGTCCAGTGTCGCAGGGCTTTTGTTGATGACAGAGTCATTGATTTCAGATCTGCCAGAGGATGAAAAGAAGATGCCTGCAATGCCGCCCGGAGGAATGCCTCCAGGAGGGATGTATTAATAAAGCTAAAAATTAAAAGTGAAAAAGTAAAAAAATGACCCGCGGGTGAAAATATCATCTGCGGGTTATTTTTTTGACAATAGTTATAAGCTGTGATATATTAAGTGAGGATAGTGGTTACTTGGGTTATTGGGTTATAGAGTTATAGGGTTACTTGAGCGGAATGGGATTTAACTCTAGCAACCCAAGCAACTCTAGCAACTCATGAGGAGGTATTACATGTCAGATCTTCACGAGGTCCCCCAGAGATTAATAGACAATATCTCAAGAGTTATTGTAGGGAAAATAGACGTCATTCAACTTGTGATTGTTGGCCTCCTGAGTAATGGACATGTGCTTCTGGAGGATGTGCCGGGATTAGGAAAGACCATGCTCGCCCGGTCTTTAGCGAAATCCATAAGAGGCGAATTTAAGAGGATACAGTTTACGCCAGACCTTTTGCCCTCGGACGTTACAGGGGTCTCGGTCTATAATCAAAAGACAGGGGATTTTGAATTCAGGAAAGGGCCTGTGTTTGCAAATATATTGCTCGCTGATGAGATAAACCGCACTACACCAAGAACCCAGTCGGCCCTCTTAGAGGCCATGCAGGAATTCAGGGTGACAGTAGACGGGGTGTTAAGAGAACTACCGCATCCTTTCTTTGTCATAGCTACTCAAAATCCGATTGAGTTCCATGGCACTTATCCTCTTCCTGAATCCCAGGTGGACAGGTTTCTAATACAGTTAGGCGTAGGCTACCCTGCAAATCAAGAGGAGATAGATATACTCAAAAGAAATTTTAAAGAATCTCCTATAGAGAAACTGGAGAGCGTGGTATCAATCGAGGAGATTATTGAAGTACAGAAGGCCATAGCATCTGTCCACATAGAAGAGAAGATATCCGAATATATAATAAAGATAGTCTCTGAGACAAGAAATATTCCCGCAGACGTAAAACTTGGCGCAAGCCCCCGGGCATCTCTTGCCATTATGCATGCCTCTAAGGCCCTGGCATTTCTTGATAAAAGAGATTATGTGATCCCAGATGATGTGAAAATATTAGCATATCCTGTATTAAAGCACAGACTAATACTGCAGCCCAGGTCTATAGTGCGAGGGCTTACGTCCAGGGACATAGTAAATCACATTTTAAAAAAGATACCAGCGCCAGCATGATAGTCTGTCACCTGTAACCCATGACTCGTGTCTCGCATAGGGCTCACGAGTCACGAATAATGTTTACCTCAAAGGGCACATTCCTGCTTTTTACAATTATTGTACTTCTGGCAATATCTTGGAACACTGATATAACAATGGTCTATATCTTTTTTGTGATAGCCTTTGTCATATTCGTGCTTTCTTTTATACATCTGCAGGTTAATATCCCTGATGTTAGTATTTCGCGCGATGTTTATGATACAGCATATGAAAACGATATCCTCAATGTTAAACTAAGCGTAGTGAATAAGCGGGCTTTCGGTGTTTATTTTTTTGAAATAATTGATAGGTTTCCAGGGGCCTCGCCCGGCGAGGAAGAGAGGTCTCTCTTTGTATTAAATATGAAACCAGTGGAGAAGAAGGTAATCAGCTACGCGACTAATTGTTATAAAAGGGGGCTATGGAAGATAGGGCCTGTTTCAATTATCTCACAGGACGCACTTGGTTTTTTTATGAGAACTCAAACGATAAATATCTATTCTGAGATACTCATATACCCAAGCCTATTCAAGATATTTGACTTTCCTCAGCTGGCGAGTGGTTCTGTATCTTGGCTGGGCGTTGAGACTGCAAAGATAAGCGGAGATAGCCATGAATTTTTCGGAATAAGGGAATACGAAAGGGGGGATGCGATTAGCCGTATCCACTGGCCGTCCAGCGCAAAACATAATAGATTGATTGTAAAGCAATTTGAGCGCAATGCTGTAAGAGAGGCAACAATAGTTATTGATTTAAAAAAGGGACATGACATTGGCAGCGGAAAGGAAACCACCTTAGAGTATTCTGTAAAGATAGCAGGTTCGATTTCGCGATATCTGCTGGACGAAGGCGCTTTTGTGCAGATAATAGGGTATGGCAGGGAGGCAATGATCCTGCCTTTTGGAAAAGGCGAGTCTCACAAATTTAAAATACTTGAATATCTAGCAAAGGTGCGGTCGGATGGCGCTTTCAATCTTGACCAGGTCCTTGATGAAGCGAGTTTTGCGGCGCCCCATAGGTCCACTTTAATCGTAATCATGTTAGATAATGACATTGAAAGCATTACAAGGCTTGTCCAATTTAAAGTTAGAGGGGTCAAGCTCATAATTGTTGCCTTGGCCGTTTCAACTTTTGGCCCGATAGGACAAGACGAATATCTTGACCGTGAGGGTGCTGAGAAATTCGATGAATCTTTAGCTAATTTAGAGGCCTACGTATACAGAATTTCTAAGGGCGATGATTTAGAGAAGAAATTTGAGGTTGTGTAAGCTATGGACAGAGATGCGCTGTATTACCATCTTTCCAATCTAACATTAATCCTTATAGGACTGCTTAGTATACAGAGGGTCTTAAGCCCTTTTGCTGCGATGATATTAATACCCGGGACAGTAGCCGGATTTATTGTAAGCTGGAGAATAAAGGATTCAAGGTTACACTACAAGGATACCTTTATAGGCATGTTGTCATTGGCTGTAGTGGTTATTATTTTAGGGCGGCTGTATGATACGGCCCTTACATTTGAAAATCTTTTGAAGATTTTTTCAACAACACTCGCATGGCTTACTTTTTTTCAGAGCTTCGGGCTTAGGACAGTAAGGAGCTATGCAATTATTCAATTTATATCGGCAAGTCTATTGATTTGCTCTGTCTGCCTCGCCCTTGAGCAAGAGACATATTACATAATTTTGCTCACCCTGTTTTTGTTTACCATTGTTTTTACGATGCGCCTGAGTTTGATATGCGAGAGAAAGAATAAAGGGTCAATAATTGTTGGCGATCAGTTAGAGATACTGGGTTTTACGCAGCAGCTGAAGACAAGCGCCATAATTTTTTCTTTGGTTCTTATAGTTTCTTCTTTTATATATCCGTTTGTCCCGAGATTTGAAAATCTGTCTTTGAAATGGGTTCCGTCCACGCTTTTTGGCCTTTCTGAGAATAACCCGATGATGAGGTTGTTTAAAAAGGCTCCTCTAGCAATAAAAGAGGCGCATGAAGAAAGAAAACAACAGCCAATCGACGACACTAAGAAGAGAGAGACATCAGGAGATGTTCAACAGGACAACACGGTTTTAGAGAGAAGGCACGACGACGGGGAAAAAGATGAAAAAAAATCATACTCTCAGAGGTTCCCAGCAAAGGAGTTTGATAAAGATATAGATATATTTAAGATAGAGTCCCTCACAATACGCTCTGACAAAGATGAGATGCCACTTGATGCCCAGTGCAGGCTTAAGGCTGACCTGAAGTTTAGCGATGGTTCTTCTGTCCCTGCGGAACGGCTGGTAGATTGGAAGGTAGTTGGTACTGCAAGACTTTCGATTGGTAGAGAGGGGGATGTTGTGGCAATGGGTATTGGCGATGCAACTATATCAGCCTCATACCTGGGGAGCTTTAGCAATGATGTGCATCTAAAGATTACAAGGCCATTAGCTCCTATAAAGAGAAAAGACTGGAGGCACTACTTGTGGCTGGCCATTCTTATGTTATCAGGCATTGCGTTATCCGCTTATATTATTTGGATTTTTATGAGAGGCAGGAGATTAAGCGACCTGGCTATTAGAGACCCAAGGGGGTTTGTAAAAGAGCTGTACATTGTGTTATGCCGTGGGCTTGGGCTTTATGGTGCCCGCAGATTTGATTACCTGGCGCACAGGGAGTATTCCGAACATACAAAATGGCTTGTATCATTAAGACCTGAATCAATGCACCTTATGACAGAGGGTGTATTAGAGGCTCGTTTTTCTGCGCACAATATTTCAAGGGAGCATTCAAGAAAGGCCCTTGACTTATTCCATGAAGTAAAGAGTGCTGTGTTATCCAGGCAGGAAGGTAAGGAAATATTGAAAAAGGCTCTATTCAGGATTTTTATATTGGATGTCCTGCTGATGCCCAAATTACCTTAACTTCACAAAACGTGCATTGCTTATTTTGTGAAGTTAAGCCATGTAAACTTGGTATTATGAGCGAAGCGATGGATCAAGAAAATTTTGCTTGTGCAAAATTTTCTTGACTTTCTTTTTAATGTTAATATATTATACACAAAATAACTGAGGGAGGGGTGCGCTATGGGTATGTGGGTTGGCAGGGGAAGAAAGGCGCGCAGGTGCTATGGGTTTGATGAGGTTGCCCTGGTCCCGGGTTCTGTAACGATAAATCCTAATGAGGTAGATACAACTTGGGAGCTGGGAGGTAAAAGATATAAGGTTCCTATACTTGCCGCTGCAATGGATGGCGTAGTTGATGTAAGATTTGCAATAGAGATGAGTAGGCTGGGCGGGATAGCAGTATTGAATCTTGATGGCGTGCAGACGAGGTATGAAAACCCGGAAGATATCCTCAGGAAGATTTCAAAGGCAAGCCCGCAGGAGGCCACAAGATTAGTCCAGTCACTGTATGTAAACCCAGTAAAAGAAAAACTTATTAGAAAAAGGATAAGAGAGATAAAGAACAAAAAGGCCACTTGTGCTGTAAGCACTATTCCGCAAAATGTAGAGAGATTTTGGCAGGTCGCACAAGATGCAGGCGCTGATATCGTTGTGATACAGTCCACTGTGATAAGCGTAAGACATGTTTCGAGTCAATATAAAGTTGTGGATTTAAAAAGATTTATCAGGTCCATGAAAATACCAGTAGTGCTGGGTAATTGTGTTACTTATTCTGTTGCGCTTGAATTGATGGAGACAGGGCCTGCCGCGATCTTAGTCGGTATTGGGCCAGGGGCGGCATGCACCACCAGAGGCGTTCTTGGTATAGGCGTCCCGCAAGTAACAGCGACCTCGGATGTGGCAGCGGCCAGAGATTTTTATTACAAAAAAACAGGGAAATATATTTCCATAATAACCGATGGAGGCATGGATTCAGGCGGCGATATATGTAAGGCGTTTGCAAGCGGCGCAGACGCAGTAATGGTAGGTTCGGCATTCGCAAGGGCAAAAGAGGCCCCTGGCAAGGGTTACCACTGGGGCATGGCAACTCCGCACGCAAATCTTCCGCGAGGGACACGAATCAATGTTGGAACCACAGGGACACTGGAAGAGATACTTTTTGGGCCCGCCAGATTAGACGATGGCTCTCAAAATCTTGTTGGGGCGCTGATGACATCCATGGGCAATCTTGGCGCAAGAAACATAAAGGAGATGCAGCTGACAGAGATTATAATAGCCCCATCAATAAAGACTGAAGGCAAATTGATGCAGCGTGTACAGGGAGTAGGGATGGGGAAATGAAATTCAAAATCCAAAAATAAAATATCAAGGTGACATAAAACAGATATCTAAACCGAAAAACCTAAAAACGTAAAAACAGAACGTTTTTCTGTTTTTAAGTTTTTTTGTTTTTAAGTATTACTTGATTTTTGAATTTTTACGATGCATCACTCCGATTTTGTCCACTTACATGTCCATACCCAATATAGTCTTCTTGATGGCGCGTGCCTAATAAAAAAATTAGTTGACACTGCACGCCAAATGAAGATGCCTGCTGTTGCAATAACTGACCATGGCAACATGTTTGGTGCGATTGAATTTTACCAGGCCTGCATGCTTAATGGCATAAAGCCAATTATAGGCGCTGAGATATATATTGCGCCTAAGAGCCGTTTTGATAAGACAGTTTACAACGGCGGCGAGGCCTCAACCCATCTGATACTCCTCGCCAGGGATGAAACAGGGTATAAAAATTTGATGAAGCTTGTCTCCATTGGATATACGGAAGGTTTTTACTATAAACCGCGTATTGATAAAGAGGCGCTGGCTGAGCATTCAGAAGGTTTGATTGTGCTTTCAAGTTGCCTAAAGAGCGAGTTTGCGAGGTTGGCCTGCGACGATAAAGATGAAGGGATTAAAGAGCTTGCCAGGCAATACCAGGATATCATGGGACCTGATAATTTTTATTTCGAGTTACAGGACAATTTAATTCCCGAACAGAAAAAAGTGAACGAAAAATTTATAAGGCTTGGCAGGGAATTAGGGATAAAGGTAGTAGCGACGAACGATGTCCACTATATTACCAAGGACAGCGCAAAGGCACATGAGGCATTGTTGTGCATTCAGACACAGACGACATTAGACGACCCAAATCACATGAGACTGCAGACAGACCAGTTTTATTTTAAATCCCCTGATGAGATGAAGGCCCTCTTCGCGGATACCCCGGAGGCAATCTTAAATAGTATCGAGATCGCTGAGAGGTGTAATCTAGAGCTAGATTTTTCAAAGACATTTTTACCGCATTATTCTGTAGATAGCAGCACTACACGTGAGAGATATTTAAGGGACCTCTGCATAGAGGGACTGAATAGAAGGTATGCCGAGGTAACTCCTGAAATAAGCGAGAGATTAGAATACGAACTCAAGGTAATCAATAAGTCTGGCTATACGAGTTATTTTCTTATAGCATGGGACTTTGTGCATTTTGCAAAAGAGAGAGGGATAGCGGTTGGTCCTGGCAGAGGTTCTGCAGCAGGCAGTATGGTTAGTTACTGTCTTGGCATAACTGATATAGACCCAATGAGGTACAATTTGCTTTTTGAGAGATTCTTGAATCAGGAGCGGGTTACAATGCCTGATATCGATATTGATTTTTGTTATGAACGGAGGGGTGAGGTAATAGATTATGTGATACAGAAATACGGGCAGGAGAATGTAGCCCAGATAATTACATTTGGGACAATGGCTGCAAGAGCGGTCATAAGGGACGTAGGCAGGGTAATGAATATGCCGTATGGCGATGTAGACAAGATTGCAAAGCTTGTCCCAATCGACCCTAACATGACCCTGGAATTAGCGCTGGAGCAGGAACCAGAGTTAAGGGCGCTATACAAAGATGACCCCAGAATAAATGAACTCATAGAGATATCAAGGCATCTGGAAGGGCTTACCCGGCACGCATCGACACACGCAGCAGGTGTTGTAATCAGCGAGGACCCGCTTACTAACCACGTGCCGCTTTTTAAGACAGGCGACGGACAGATTTCAACTGGGTATGCAATGACATCCCTTGAGAAGATAGGCCTCTTAAAAATGGATTTTTTGGGACTAAGGACATTGACAGTGATTCAAGAGGCCGTAGAAATAATAAATAGCGCCCATGGGATTGATTTGAAGGCAGAAGATATCCTTATGGACGATAAAAAGACGTTTAATCTCTTGAGCCGTGCAGAGACAAGGGGCGTGTTTCAGCTTGAAAGTTCAGGCATGAGGGACCTTTTGAAGAAGTTAAGGCCGGAGAAGTTTGAAGATATCGTGGCGCTTTTAGCGCTTTATAGGCCTGGCCCGATAGGTAGCGGCATGTTGGACGATTTTATGAAGAGGAAGCATGGAGAGATAGAAGTAATATATGACCATCCGCTTCTGGAATCTATACTGAAGGAGACCTACGGCATAATAGTCTATCAGGAACAGGTTATGATGATTGTATCGAGTCTGGCAGGCTTTTCTCTTTCTCAGGCAGATATCTTGAGGAGGGCAATCGGAAAAAAGACGCCTGAGATCATGGAACAACAGAGAAAGGAATTTATAGAAGGCGCCGTAAGGAATAAAGTCGACAGGGGGGTTGCAGAAAAGATTTTTAATTTGATTGAGCATTTCGCAGGATATGGATTTAACAAGAGCCATTCAGCTGCTTATGCAATGATATCTTACAGGACAGCATTTTTAAAGGCAAATTATCCAGTTGAATTTATGACCGCCTTGCTTACAAGTGAAAAAGACAACACCGATAAGATTGTTGAATATATAGATGAGGCCGAGTCAATGAATATAAAGATATTGCCGCCTGATGTTAACGAAAGCCTCGCCACATTCACTATGGTTGGGAAAGGTTTGATACGGTTTGGCCTCGGCGCTGTTAAAAACGTTGGACAGGGCGCTATTGATTTTATACTTGCGGCAAGAAATAAGTTCGGTCGTTTTAAATCATTGCGTGAGTTTTGTGAACGTACAGATTCGAGACTCGTAAATAAAAAGGTTATAGAAAGTTTAATTAAATGCGGCGCCTTTGATAGCCTTGGCCTTAAAAGATCGCAGACGATGGCAATGCTTGACAAGACAATGGCAAGGGCAAATGCCATACAGAAGGAAAGGTCTCGCGGCCAGATGTTGCTTTTCAACGGTGCTTGCGCTGATGATACCGTGCCGGACATTAAGGAGTGGCCAGAGAGTCAGTTGTTAAATTTTGAAAAGGAGATATTGGGGTTTTATATAACAGGCCACCCCCTTGCTAAATACGAAAGGATATTAAGAGATTATTCTACAGCTACAAGCGCCGACCTTAAAACCCTGGAAGATGGCTCTAAGATAAGATTTGGAGGGACAATAAATAAGGTAAAAAATACTATTACCAAGCGCAGCGGAGAAAAGATGGCTATTATGATTATGGAGGATCTTGAGGGCAGCGTTGAGGTTTTGGTTTTCCCATCCTCATACAAAAATCTCTCTAAATTTGTAAGGCCTAACCTTGCGGTTTTTGTTGACGGAAGGCTAAATCTGAAGGAAGAGAGACCCAAGATAATCGCAGAGGATATAGTGCCGATTGAAGATGCGAGGTCGCGTTTTACAGGTGCTATATCCGTAGCTATTCTTTCTCATGGCACAGAAAAGAGTATCCTTGAGGCACTAAGAGCTATATTTGAAAGATATAAAGGAGCTGTGCCTGTGTATCTAAATGTTTCTACCAAAAAAAACGGCTCTTACCGCATACTCGTAGATAAAGACCTCTATGTCAGCCCTACGAATGAGATGGTAGCGGAACTTGAGGAAGTCGTAGGTCGCGACAATATTAAATTCCAAACCTAATCCTCGCTAACTTCACAAAACGTGCAATGCTTATTTTGTGAAGTTAACTCACCCATTACTTATCAGGGCCAAAACAGCTTGACAACCTTGCCTGAGGCGTGTTACACTACCCCTTGTTATTAAAATAGATACGGCAGGAAGCAAAAGACCATTAGTTCTTTGTTTTTAGGCCTGTGCTAACAAGGGAGGTGGATTTTATGACAAAAAAAGATATAGCCTTAAAGATAGCAAATGAATCCGGGATAAAACAGGTTGATGTCAAAAAGGTTGTGCAGATGACCTTTGACACAATAATTGATGCATTGGCGAAAGGCCAAAAAATAGAATTGAGGAACTTCGGGGTATTCAAGACAAAGGCCAGAAAGGCCCGCATTGGCCGCAATCCCAGAACCGGACAAAAGGTCCCAGTTGACCCGAAAAGAGTGGCTATATTTAAGCCTGGCCTTGTAATGAAGGCGAAGGTAAAGTAGCTAATAGTTCACCGTTCACAATTCACGGATATATAAATGTTGAAGGCGCTGCGAGGCACAAAGGATATATTACCAGCAGAGATGGGGCCCTGGCTTTTGATTGAGCAATATGCCAGGGATATGTTTCCTTTATATGGGTATAAAGAGATTAGAACCCCGATAATAGAAGAGGCCTCTTTATTTAGCAGAAGCATCGGTGAATATACCGATATAGTTAAAAAAGAGATGTATGCCTTTTCGGATAGGGGCGGACGAACTATTGCGTTGAGGCCTGAGGGGACTACCTCTATTGTCAGGGCCTACCTTGAGAATTCGCTGTCGCAGGGTCAGGGCCTCGTAAAATTGTTTTATATAGGTCCTATGTTTAGAAGCGAAAGGCCGCAGAAGGGCCGCCAGAGGCAGTTTCATCAACTCGGCATAGAGGCGATTGGTTCTGATAACCCCTTTCTCGATGTAGAGGTCATTGCCGTGGCCGTAAGGTTTCTTGAGAAAATAGGCGTGAAGGATTTTTGTCTAAGAATAAATTCTTTAGGCTGCAAGAAAGATAAAATCAATATGATAGAGAAAACGAGACAGCGCATTAAGGATTATGTAGATTCATTGTGCGGGGAATGCCAGGAGCGTTACAAAAAAAATGTGTTGAGGATATTTGACTGCAAAAGAGACTCCTGCAGGGAGGCTATAAAAGATGTTACCTTTGAGACTGTCCTCTGTGATGACTGTAATGAACATTTTAATGCTGTAAAAGAAGGGTTAGAGAGGATACGGCTCGCCTATGTATATGACCCCAAGGTTGTAAGAGGCCTTGATTATTATACAAAGACTGTCTTTGAGATAACGCAAGAGGATTTAGGGGCAAAGGATGCTGTTAGCGCTGGAGGCAGATACAATAATTTGATAAAAGAACTGGGGGGCAAGCATACCCCGGCCATTGGTTTTTCCTTTGGGATAGAGAGGCTGATACTCGCGTTGGAAAGGCATAGTATGGCTCTGAAATCCCCGCCCAATATCTTTATACTAACGACGGGGCCGGCTTTGTACAAAGAGGCCTTTATGGTTATGGATGTTTTGCGCCGCAGAGGTATCTCATGTGATATAGATTATCAAAACAGGTCATTGAAGGCGCAGATGAGAAATGCCGAGAGGTCTAATGTGAGATTTGCTGTTATTTTTGGCGATGAAGAGTTTTGTAAGAATAAGGTAATACTCAGGGATATGGAGAAGAGAGAGCAGAAAGAGGTTGAGTTAAAAGATATTGTAGATGAGATTAACAGAGAGGTCGCTGAAAAAGTCCCAAAATGCTATTAGCGGCCTCATAAATCAAGAAAAATCTAGCGCTTCGGGCAGAGACTTTAACAGATTTTTCTTGATCCTGAGGAGTCCTTGAGATCAAAGATGTCAAGGACGACGAAGGATCTAATTTAGGCAACCTAATATAATTTCCTAATACTATCAGGTAAAGATATGCCAATGAAACGCACTCATACCTGCGGAGAACTTACTAAAAAGAACATAGGCGAACAGGCAGTACTTTTAGGCTGGGTGCATAAGAGGCGTGACCATGGAAAGATTATATTTGTGGATATCCGCGACAGATACGGGCTTACCCAGGTAGTCTTTTTCAAAAATAAGGCCGCAGAAGAGCTGCGGAGCGAATATGTCATAGGCGTAAAAGGGGTTGTGCAGGCAAGGCCGAAAGGGACTGAAAATCCTAAGATTGTAACAGGCGAGATAGAACTCGCAGCAGAAGGATTAGAAATAATCAATGCCTCTTTGACTCCGCCGTTTGATTTAGATGAGATTAGAGACGTCTCTGAGGAAGTAAGGCTTAGATATAGATATATCGATTTAAGAAGGCCAGAGACCCAGAAGAAACTTTTTTTGCGCCACCGCATATGCAAGGCCATGAGGGATTTTCTGGATAGGCATGGGTTTATAGAAGTGGAGACCCCTATCCTCACAAAATCCACGCCTGAAGGGGCAAGAGATTTTCTTGTTCCTTCAAGATTGAACCATGGTAAGTTTTTTGCCCTTCCCCAGTCGCCGCAGCTTTTTAAGCAGTTGTTGATGATTGCCGGATTAGAGAAGTATTTTCAGATCGCGAAGTGCTTTAGAGACGAAGACCTGCGCTCAGATAGACAGCCCGAGTTTACTCAATTAGATATTGAGATGGCATTTGTGGACGAAGAGGAGGTCCTTGGCGTAGTAGAACAGCTGCTTTTTTATGTATTTAAAGAGGCATTAGGCATTCAACTGAAAATCCCGTTTCATAGAATTACATATAAAGAGGCCCTGGAAAGATACAAGACAGATAAACCTGACTTACGTAATGGCATGGAAGGTTTTGAGCTTTTGTGGGTTTTAGAATTCCCTCTTTTTAAATTCAATGGAGAGGAGAATCGCTGGGATATGGAACATCATCCATTTACGTCTCCGGTTGATGAAGATATAGGACTTATAGAGGTATCGCCTGACAGGGTCAGATCAAAGGCATACGACCTTGTTGTTAATGGCGCAGAGATCGCCAGCGGCAGTATAAGGATTCACAGAAAAGAGCTGCAGGAGAAGATATTTAGACGTATTGGATTGGACATGGCCCACGCTAGAGAAAGGTTTGGTTTTTTATTAGATGCCTTTAGCTATGGGGCGCCCCCCCATGGTGGTATAGCCTTTGGCCTTGATAGGCTTATAGCATTAATGTGCGGAGAGGACAGCATAAGAGAGGTTATTGCATTTCCTAAGACACAAAAGGCATCTTGCCCTATGACAGAGGCGCCATCGTCAGTCGAAGAAAAGCAATTAAGAGAATTAGGCATAAAAGTAGCGGCTACAGGGTAGAGAGATTTTTTCTCGCTACTTGTGCTACTCTCTACTCGCTACTTTAACAGAGGAGAGTATTATGGATATAAAAAGACTCATAGCGTACAGTTTACTGCTCATAGCTTTTTCTCTTTCAGGTTGTATTATTAGAATGAGTTCTTACGATGTTGACAGGGTTGACCAGGACGTAAAAGGCAACAGAGGCATAGTGAGAGGTGGATTATCTAGTGCGCCGGAGGCAAAGGAAATAAAGAAGACAAAGCGAATGTATAACATTGAGATAGAGCTTCCATCCAGCACAGATACTAGAGATGTAGAGAAAGAGGATGCTAAATCCGAGGTCGGCAACAGGGGATATGTCAGGCTAGAAAAGATAAATGAAACACAATACCCTGCGGCAAAAGAGCAGAAAAAGACAATAAGACTGAAGGGGCCTGGGATTGGAGGTGCCCCTCAGGTAGTCTATCAATCCCCTGCAGCTGTAGATAAGAAATACCAAAAAGAAAAAGGCGCAGGCACTATAGTCGAAAAGGAAGTTTCAGGAGGGCCGAAGACCTATGTAGTGCAAAAGGGAGATACGCTTCAGAAGATATCAGATAAAATTTACGGCACCACAAAGCAATGGAAGACTATTTACGAGGCAAACAAAGATACCTTAAAAAGCCCGGATTTGATTAAACCTGGGCAGGAATTGGTAATACCATAATACCTTGTCTGCAGAATAAGTTAACGCGAAGCTTAACTTCACAAAATAAGCATTGCAGAAAATGTGAAATTAAGTATAACACCTTAAGCGATAGCAATGGAGAAGTCAATACAGATAGATAACAATGAAGAGGCAAGGGCGCTTTTTGGTAGATGCGATGAGAATCTTAGATTAATAGAATCTGGCTTTGGGGTCAAGGTTACTTTCCGGGGGAATAAACTTGCGATAGCCGGCAATAGAGGCGCAGTAGAGAAAGGCATAAAACTTTTTGAGGAATTGCTTGATATATTCCGGCGCGGAGGCATAATAAAAAGGGATGAAATTGCTTACTCTATACAATCATTCAAAAAAGACCTGCACCTTGATTTAAAAAGCATATACCTTGACAAGATAGAGGTTTCATCAAAACGGCAATTCGTCACTCCGAAGACCGAGGGCCAGAAGGTCTATGTAGATGCAATAAGAGAATACGACATAGTGTTTGGCATAGGGCCTGCTGGAACAGGTAAGACATATTTAGCAATGGCCATGGCTGTCAACGCATTAAAAAAACAGGAGGTAAACAGGATCATCCTGACAAGGCCTGCTGTTGAGGCGGGTGAAAGCCTGGGCTATCTGCCAGGCGACATTTATGAAAAGGTATCTCCTTATCTGAGGCCATTGTATGATGCCCTCTATGACATGATGGAAGTAACTAAGATCCAGGATTATATTGAAAGGGGCATCATAGAGGTGGCCCCCCTTGCCTATATGCGCGGCCGAACATTGAACGACTCATTTATCATCCTTGATGAGGCACAGAATTCAACCACAGAGCAAATGAAGATGTTTCTTACGAGGTTAGGGTTTGATTCTAAAACAGTAATTACAGGAGATGCTACACAGAGCGACCTGCCTGCTGGAAAGGAATCAGGCTTAGGCCATGTGCAGAGGATATTGAGCCATATAAGAGGCGTAAGGTTTATCCATTTTACAGGTAAAGACGTTGTCCGCCATCCCTTGGTGCAGGAGATAATCAGGGCATATGAAAAAGACACTGAATAAAAAAACAGTTAGAAACGCGAATCTTATTTCTCATATTGCCATAGCACTTGCTTCATGTCTTTTGTCAGTGGCAATAATAAGTTGGGATAAGGGGCTTTTTAAGACAGAATTCCGAGAAGGCGATATAGCCCTGAGGGATATCTATGCGCCGTATGATTTTACCATAAGAGGAGAGATGGATAATACAGCGACAGAGGCCAAAAAAATAGAGGCAATCCAGTCTGTCCTCACTGTGTATGTATATGAAGAGGAAGGGTCAGACATTGTCCTGAATAAGGCAAGGGCTATTATGGAATCAGCACAACTTTTAATAGCTACCCCTGAGCTGACAGAGGAGGGGAAAAAAGAGCGCATACGGGAGATAGCAGCCTCTTATAATATCTCAGAGGCATTGATGACAGACATTTTAGGGGTAAAGGATCGTGAGGATTTTATTAATGATGCCGAAAAAGCTGTAAAAGGGTTTATGTTGAAAGGGGTTATTTCTTCATCCGAGATAGGGCGTCTTAAAAGCGAGGGGATAGAATTAGTAACCCTTGTAGATAAGTTTGATGGCAGGGAAGAAGAAAGGGATGTTGGGACTTTTTTAACCTTGGAAGAGGCAAAAGAAGACTTGAGGTCTTTTCCTTTTTCTATTCGTGAGAAAAAAGACAGGATAGTCATGGCAGATTTTATAAATGCGATCTTGACCATTAATGTAAGGTATGACAGGGAGCTCACAGAGTCAAGAAAACGACTTGCAGGACAAGAGGTTAGCCCTGTTTACAATACGATAGAGGTAAAGAAGAACGAGATCGTCCTCAACAAAGGCGAGCGCATCGGAAAGGGGCACATTGCCAAACTTCAAGGCATAGAGCAAAGTGAGCCGTCTGTAATGAGGATAGGGGGCATATTTGCGGTTGCGATACTGGTCGGGCTCATTATGCTTCTTATATCTCTATATGTCAGATTTTACGAACCAGAACTTTTAAGAGGGAATAATGAGCTGTTATTAGTCTCTATTATTTGTGTCCTCCTATTATTTGTAGCAAAATTAATAGCGATGTCTCCGTGGCCAAGCAATCTTATTCCAGTAGCCGTATCTTCAATGCTTATCGCTATATTGATCAACGGCCGGATGGCCATAATAACGACTTGTTTCTTAAGTATTTTAGTCGGAATCATATCAGGGAACAGGTTAGATATCGCGGGTGTTTCGCTTGTAGGCGGCATAGTTGGTATCTTTGCAATGAGGGGGGTACGTCGGCGTTCACAGGTAATATCCGCAGGCATATCTGTGGGCTTTGCCAACATGAGTTATCTTATAGCGATAGGACTGGCGAGGTCTCTGAATTTTAATATTTATATTACAGAATCATTTTTTGGTTTTGCAAATGGTTTGATGTCTGCGGTTATTGTTACAGGGGTCTTGCCTATTTTTGAGAATCTCTTTAAGATCACAACAGACATCAGCCTGCTTGAATTGGCTGATCTAAATCACCCGCTTTTAAAAGAGATGGTAATAAAGGCCCCTGGTACTTATCATCACAGCCTTGTAGTCGGGAACCTGGCTGAGGCCGCATGTGAGATAATTGGCGCGAACCCTCTCCTTGCCAGGGTCAGCTCATATTTTCATGATATAGGTAAAATAGAAAAGGCATCATATTACAGCGAAAACCAATCGGCCGGCAGTTCTGCTCATGACAAGCTTTTGCCCACAATGAGCAGTCTCATTATCACGAATCATGTCAAGAATGGGGTTGAGATAGCGCAGCAATATAAACTCAACAGAAAGATTATAGATATCATTGGTCAGCACCATGGTACAGGCCTTGTATTTTATTTTTTCAAAAGGGCGCTGGAGAAGGTTACAGATGAAGATGTTGGCGAACAGTCTTTCAGGTATCCAGGGCCAAAACCGCAGACCAAAGAGGGTGCATGCGTTCTCCTGGCTGATTCTGTTGAGGCAGCATCCCGCGCCTTGGACGACCCGACCCCCTCCAGGATTAAAGGGTTAGTAAGAAAGATTATAAATAATAAATTTATAGATGGCCAGCTTGACGAATGTGACTTGACGCTTAAAGACCTCGAGAAGATTTCTGAGGTTTTTACTCATATACTTACAGGGATTTTTCATACCCGCGTAGAATACCCGGAGGGACCGGAGGGAAAGGCGTCTTAAAAGAGCGGAATCTATGGCCTGCGTAGATATAAGAAACCTGCAGGATAGCGTGCAGATTGACAATGCGAAGATATCAAGATTTGCGAGATGCGTTTTAAGGCTCCTCGGAGAATCTGATAGCGAGTTAAGCATCTTATTTGTAGACGACCCCTGCATAAGAAGATTGAACTGGCAATATCGTAAGGTAAATGCTAAAACAGATGTGCTTGCGTTTTCAATGAGAGAAGGAAAAGGCCTGCATAGGAATACCAGGATACTGGGCGACATAGTTATATCTGCTGAAACTGCTAAAAGGGTAGCTACGAAAAGAAAGGAGCCGTTGAAGAAAGAGCTATACTTATATCTTGTGCATGGGCTTCTTCATTTGTTGGGGTATAATGATAACTTGCCACGCGAGAGAAAAAAGATGAGATTAAAGGAGCAAGAGATACTGCGTTATTTTACAGTAAAGTATAGAGCACCCTTTCGGGTGCTGTCCAAATATAACTTCACATTTTCTGCAATGCTTATTTTGTGAAGTTAAGGGCAGACAGCGGGTGGCCGCAGGTGGCAGGACCCGCTGGTCTTAGAGAAGCAACATTACCCCATTAACTCAGCGATATTATGAGGGGTTTGAAGTGAGTAGACGGAGTTTAGTAGAAAGTTTCAACTCTGCCATAGAAGGATTTATTTATGTTTTTAAAAGCCAGCGTAACATGAGGCTGCATTTTCTAATAGGCATCTCTGTCCTGTCGGCGGGTATTTTCTTAAATCTCAGTTATATAGAATTGGTGATGTTAAGCCTTGCAATAACCTTTGTTTTATTTGCAGAGATGTTTAATACAGCATTTGAGCATACGATAGACCTTGTTAAAGAAGATTTTCATCCATTGGCGAGAATTATTAAAGATATCTGCGCGGGCGCAGTATTATTAAGCGTGTTTTCTGCAATCATTGTAGGGTATTTATTATTTGCCAGCAGGGCAGGCCTTAGGATAGAGGATAATATGCATAAGATACGGGAGTCCAGCTGGCACATTACCTTTATTGTTTTGCTCGTTATTCTAGGGCTCGTAGTTATCAGCAAGGTCATGCTTCATAGCGGCACGCCCTTAAGGGGCGGTATGCCGAGCGGCCATAGCGCAGTAGCCTTTTCTATATGGGTTATAATTTCTATTGTTTATCCGAATAGCCTTGTAATATTTCTGGTATTTATCCTGGCATTGTTGGTATCGAGGAGCAGAATAAAGGAAGGTGTCCACTCGACGGTGGAAGTAATTACAGGTGCGGCCCTCGGGGCAGTAATAACTATTTTGACTTTTCAAATCTTGAGGAGATAAGGATGTTTAACAGAATAAGAAATAATTTTTTAACCGGGTCACTTATTATGATCCCCTTGGTCCTTACATTTTGGGTTCTTTATTTCATAATAGACAAATTGAATCTGCTGCTGCTTGAGCCTATAATGACGGTTTTGGAAAAATTGGTGCCTGCTGAGAATATAGACCTCCTGACAAAGATTGCGATATTCTTGCTACTGTTATTGACCATAACCCTGATAGGTTTTGCTACAAGAATTATCTTGTTGAGGAATATATTTGGCTTTGGCGAAAAAATTTTATACAGGGTCCCAATGATAAACATTATCTATAGAAGCATAAAAGAGATATCCTTTGCCTTTTTTGTGCAGAAGGATACTATATTTAAAAAGGTTGTTCTTATTGAATATCCCAGAAAAGGTGTTTACCAATTGGGCTTTGTAACATCAGAGACAAAAGGCGAGGTTCAGAGGAAGACAAGCGATACTGTTGTGAATATCTTTGTGCCGACGACGCCAAATCCTACCTCTGGCATGCTGGTATTTGTCTCGCGGGACGAAATCATTCCTTTAGATATGTCTGTATCTGAAGGGATGAAGATGGTTATTTCAGGCGGGGCAGTCATACCTCGGGTAAGATTGGATAATAAAGGAACAGGTGAGATTAGTAGCTAAAAGCGGCGGGGTAACTTGATAGTATAGGAATTTCGTTTTAAACCACAGAGGCCACAGAGATTACTTAGAGTTTTTCTCTGTGACCTCAAGATAGATATTTATAAAACAATAAAAGAGGTTATTTAAGAAGAGGACACAG
>CAYZNX010000006.1:0-19125 GCA_964479825.1 uncultured Planctomycetia bacterium
GCTCCTCAGGATGAGCAGTCGCACAGACAAAAAAACTCCCCGACTGCTCAATTAATTATATCAGATTTCTTAAAAGCTACATAGAAAGACTTTCTTATAAAATGCTATCTAATATTACGTTTAGCTACTCAGGCCTTGGCTCTCTCAACATCAGTTCATTTACAGCTGAAAGAGGAGACCTATCTTCAAATACAACTGAATAGACCTGCTGCGTAATAGGCAATTCGATCCCCTGTCTCTTTCCGAGCGCGAGCGCTGCCTTGGAAGTCCATACGCCTTCTATCTCCATTACGCTTTTTTTAAGGATGTTTTTGGGGTTATCTCCTTTTCCAATGCTTTCACCAAAACTACGGTTCCTGCCTTCCAGGCTCAGGCATGTCGTAACCAAATCACCTAACCCGCTAAGGCCCTTGAATGTCTCTCTATCCGCCCCCATGCTTGCGCCAAGTTTGGTCATCTCAAGCAATCCCCTCGTCATTATAGCTGCCTTTGTATTCGCACCAAAACCAAGGCCATCTGAAACTCCGGCTGCAATTGCTATAATGTTCTTTAGAGAACCTCCGAGCTCAACGCCAATCAGATCTTTATTGGTATAAACCCGGAACCTATCTGTTCTGAAGACATCTCTCACTTTATATGCTAAGGCATCATCTTCAGAAGAAACGACCACGGCGGTCGGAATGCCCCTTGCCACCTCAGGTGCGATGCTCGGCCCTGATAAAACAGCCAGATTGACATCACCTAAAATTTCAAGGATTACCTCGCTCATTCTTTTAAGGGTCTTTTCCTCTAACCCTTTTATGACACTGACATAACTTGCGTTTGATTCTCTAAACGCATCTAAATTCTTTTTCAAAACTCCTCTCAAAAATCTGGAGGGGATAGCAAGGACAATGAGATTCGCGCTATCGCAGGTTTCATTCGCGTCGCACGTCAATTGTAAGCCTTTCGGGATTCTAGCACCTGGCAGGAATCTTTTATTTTCTCTATCATTAATTATTGCATTGATATTATCTTCAAAGGCGCCCCAGAGCGAGACATCAAAACCCTTATTTTTTAATAATACGGCTAACGCAGTGCCCCAACCGCCGTCGCCAAAAACTGCTATCTTCAATTCTACCTCCAGTATTTATTAAAGTGTATCATATGAGCTGCGAGGTAGTCAACCACATAAATTAGCCTCACTGCGTTCGGCTAATTCATATTATTGAATTTCCATACAATAAAAAAACCCCGCCCGCCTTAGAGGCGGACGGGGAAACCAAGAAGATTCAATTGTGGTCCTGAATATTCACCTCCTCATTTATTTTCTGTAGGCAGAAAATCTATTTCAAAAGAATGCTTGAACGCTATAGAATAAAGCTCATTCTTAACAACAGCATAAACATTACCAACAACGTCGCAAACAAAACTGTCTTTTTTTAACCTTGTGTCTCTTTTTTTAAAAATGAAGATATGCCGGTTATTGCGATTTGCAGGCACTGTTTTCTGCCAATCTATCAGTTCTTTGGCATTATTAAATTTGCTATGACTTTTTATTGTATATATGGAATGCCTCTGGGTGACAGTTTTTTTACCATCCTGCTCAATGGTTTCTGTGATATATAGATCCCTTCTCTTTTTATCTTCAGAGGTCATGTTTTTAAACACCATTTCTCTCATTGTCCCCTCAACTTAATACTTTATAAAAACTTTTATATTCATTTTAAGTATAGCACATGTATCAAAACATGTCAAATTTACGCAGTTAAAAAGACAAGGTTAACAGTGCTTATGTTGTTGTTCAGAGATAAACGAAAGGGTTAATAAGAAGGCGCCTATAGTGATTGAGGTGTCAGCTATATTGAAGACCGGCCATATCCTAACATCAATAAAATCAATGACATATCCAAATCTGAGCCTATCAATCAAATTCCCAATAGAGCCTGAAAGGATAAGTATTAAACCTATATGAAGAAGATAATTTGACAAAAAGCCTCTCTTCTTAATCGCAGCTATAATTGTACTCAGGATAAATATTATGGCTATTATTGAAATAACAATAAACATCTGAGTGCTGTTTTTAAACAACCCAAATGCCGCACCTGTATTATTTATAAAGGTAATGTGTAGAATATTTTTAATAAGAGGGACTGATTGTCCTACTGCAACCCTCGTACTGATCAAATACTTTGAGTATTGGTCAATGGCAAGGATTGCCAGGACTGATAGCAAAAAGATCAACGTTTGACTTTTTCTTCCTTGGATTGGCATTGCACGCAGTACTTTGCATATGGGAGGGCCTTGAGTCTTTTGGCCGGGATTTTCTTACTGCAAGATAAGCATTTACCAAAGCTGCCTTCGCTTATACGTTTCAAGGCATCATCAATCTCATAGATAAGTTCTTGTTCACCGCTGGCAATATTTAGACTAAGCTCTCTATCATAGCTGTCGCTTGCCATGTCAGCCATATGATAAGTATAGCTGGAGAGATCGCCAGAGGCCTCTTTGAGGGACTTTGCATTCTCCTTTGCTATATGGTTAATCTCTTTCAATACCTCTTCTCTCTTTTTCAAAAGAAGTTTTTTATATTTAACTGCCTCTTGCCTTGTCATTGGGTTTCAACTCCCTCCGCTTTTAGCACCTCTAAACATCTTTTGCACAGCATTGGATGATCTTTGCTCGTGCCGACAGACTTACTCCAGTTCCAACAACGGCTGCATTTTTTGCCATCTGATTTAATGACCTCTATCTTCCTCTCGCTTGCCTTTTCAAGTTCTACCTGCGATACAATGAAAACAGAAGGCAAATCCTTCAGATATTTAGTTAAAAAATTATACTCTAAATCATCTTTTATGTAAAGTTTTATTTTTGCCTCTAAAGGACTACCGATAAATTTGGATATACGTTTTTCTTCGAGTGACTTCAAGACCTCGTCCCTCAATTGCCTTAAGACCTCCCACCTGTCCTCTAACGCCTTGTCTATCAGCTCTTCCCTCACCTCTGGCCAATCTGCCAGATGCACTGACCCTCTGCCTTGATAATAACCCCATATCTCCTCAGCAGTAAATGGGATAATAGGCGCCAATTCTCTAACCAGGATATCCAGAATTGTATAAAGGCCTGTCTGCGCCGACCTTCTCTCTTTTGACCTCCTGCCATATATATATAACCTATCCTTTAATATATCGAGGTAAAAGCTAGACATATCAACGACGCAGAACCTATAAATAGAAGTCGTGGCCTCGTGATAAGAAAAACACTCAAATGCATCTGTGACCTTTCTTAATATAGAATAGGCCCGAGAAACTGCCCACCTGTCAATCTCAAACATATCCTCTAATACCACCCGGTCCTGTACATAATCAAAACCGGATATATTACCTAATAAAAATTTTGCGGTATTTCTGAACTTACGGTATGCCTCTACCGTGCGCTGCAATATCTCATTTGATATCTTGATGTCATCAAAATAAGAAGAAGAACTGGCCCACAGCCTCAATACATCCGCCCCTTTATTAGAAATAATTTCTTGAGGCGCAATGACATTTCCTGCAGACTTTGACATCTTCTTTCCTTCTCCATCTACGACAAAACCATGTGTCAGTATATTTTCAAAAGGCGCAGAACCTGCGACGGCCATCCCTGTCAATATTGCGGCCTGAAACCAACCACGATGCTGATCGCTCCCCTCCAAATATAAATCTGCTGGGAAAGTCAGATCCTTATGAACCTTTGGAACAGCCCTGTGGCTTGCCCCTGATTCAAACCATACATCTAGTATGTCTCTCTCTTTTCTAAATTCATTAGAACCGCATTCGGGGCACTTCAAATCATCCGGCACAAAAGTGGATACATCATTTAAGAACCAGGCATCGGATCCTTTGTCTCCAACGACATCCTCTATTTTTTTCATGACCTTTTCGTCTTTTACTACAGAGTCGCATGATGCGCAATATATGACTGGTATAGGCACCCCCCAATAGCGCTGCCTGGAAAGACACCAGTCTGGTCGTAGTTCTATCATGCTAAAGATGCGCCTTTCTCCTGCTGCAGGCACCCATCTTACCTTCCCGATCTCCTTGAGCGTCTTTGAGCGAAGGTCATTCCTATCAATACCAATAAACCACTGTTTTGTCGCCCGGAATAAAAGCGGCTGGTGACACCGCCAGCAATGCGGATATGAATGTCCTGTCTTCTCAGATAATAAAAGGGCCCCTCTATCTTTAAGGATCCTGATGATATAGTCATTTGCGTCAAAGACATTCCTGCCTACTATAGCGTCAGGGATCTCGTAGGAAACTTCCCCCTCACCCTTCCCTCTCCCCTTTGGGGAGCCTGTCCTCCGAAGCCTTGGCGAAGGAGGAAGGGTTACGGTGAGGGGGCCTTTCACAAATCTTCCTTTATCGTCGATAGGCATGATAACTGGTAAATTATATTTCGACCCTATATCATAATCCTCCTGTCCGTGACCGGGCGCGATATGGACGCACCCTGTCCCTTCCTGATTTGAAACAAAACCTGCCAAGACAACTTTAGAATTGCGCCTTAAAAAAGGATGGCCTGCGGCTATACCATCGAGCTTGACGCCTTTCATTGCCTGTGCAATCTTTCCTTCAAGCCCTATCTTATTCTTCACAAGGTCAAGAAGGTCTTCTGCCAAAATCAAATACTCGCCGGAAGTCGTCTTGAAGACTACATAGTTTAGCTCTGGATGAACAGCTACCGCTACATTTGAGACAAGGGTCCAAGGCGTAGTTGTCCATACCAAAAAGGCTGAAGGTTGAAGGCTGAAGGCTGAAGGCTGAATATTAAACCTAATATATATCGATGGCGAGAGATGATTTTCGTATTCTACCTCTGCCTCTGCGAGAGCAGTCTCACACCTTGCACACCAGTTAATAGGTTTAAGCCCCCGATACACATATCCGTCCTTAGCGAGTTTATTAAAAGTGGAGACTATCTCTTTTTCATATCTTGGCTCAAGGGTCAGATATGGCCTGTCCCAGTCGCCAAATACGCCAAGTCTCTTAAACTCATCCTTCTGTATTCTTACGAATTTCATGGCAAACTCATGCGCCATCCTTCTAAACCTCACCTGCTCCACATCGTGCTTTGTCTTTTTTATCTCCTTAAACAGCTGATGTTCTATAGGCATCCCGTGACAATCCCATCCCGGAACATAAGGCACATCGTAGCCACGCATTGTTTTAAATTTAACTACTATGTCTTTCAATGTCTTATTCAAGGCATGGCCGATGTGAATATTGCCGTTGGCATAGGGTGGGCCGTCATGCAGCACATACTTCTTAGCATGGCTCCTCTTCTCTCGAATCTTAGCATATATACCTTCTCTCTCCCATTCTGCTAAGATAAGAGGTTCCTTAGTGGGCAGGTTGCCCTTCATAGGAAAATCTGTCTTTGGTAGATTTAATGTATCCTTGTAGTCCATATGTATTCAACTATAAGCTGGCTAACTTGTTGTATGGAATCTCAATAATATCAATTAGCCGAACGCAGTGAGGCTAATTAATATATTTCCCAATTATAATATCAAGCTTCTTTTTGGTAACCTCTGGAATAATTTTTTTATCAGTTATGATAGCATACTTCAATGCATTTTTGCACTGACAATCTCTCTCGCCTGAAAGTCTTGGGATAACTTTTTTTATTAGCTTCTTGGCCATTTCTATATTTTTGTTCAAATTCTCAATAACCATATCAATAGTAACTATCTCCTCGTGCCAGCAATCATAGTCTGTAACAAAGGCAACTGTCGCAAAACATATTTCTGCCTCCCGCGCGAGCCTTGCCTCTGGCATATTCGTCATGCCTATTATGTCCATGCCCCACCTTCTATATAAATGCGACTCTGCCTTTGTAGAAAAAGCAGGGCCTTCCATATTAAGGTATGTGCCTTTTTCATGTATACTAGCCCCTAAATCCTTTCCTGCTTTATGAATTATTTCCCTCAATACAGGACACACAGGCTCTGCAAAACTTATATGTGCAACTATGCCCTCTCCGAAAAATGTAGTCTTTCGGCCCTGATTGGTCCTGTCCACAAATTGGTCTGGAAGGACGATGTGGAGCGGCTTAAGTTCTTCCTTAAAACTGCCTACCGCTGAAATTGATATGAGCTGCTCTACGCCTAGTTTTTTCATCCCATAGATATTCGCCCTGTAGTTCAGCTCAGTTGGTAATATTCTATGTCCTTTTCCATGGCGGGGCAAAAAAACAACCTCTACCCCTTCTATATTCCCTGCTACATAACTGTCAGAAGGCTTGCCAAAAGGTGTATCTACCTCAAGTTCCTTTATGTTTCTAAGCCCATCTATCTTATATAATCCGCTTCCACCTATAATTCCTATCTTCATCGCTTTCCTTCCTCCAGATAACTTCACATTTTAAGCATTGCTTAAAATGTGAAGTTATCTGCCTCTGGCTCAGGAACGCTGCCTTCACCCCCTGACTCACCGATTACAACTTAGACAGCTGACCTGACCTTTTGGCTGCTGCCCTTACGGCCTCTCTTACTATGCGTTTGAGCCCCTTTCTCTTAAATACCTTCAACGCTGCCTCTGTTGTGCCCCCCTTTGAGGCCACCTTTTTAACAAGGCCAGACATTGATAATTGTGACGTCTTTGCTACTTCTGCAGCGCCTATAAAGGTAGAAAACGCAAGCTGTCTCGCAAGCGCCTTTTTTAATCCGAGCTTGATAGCTGCCTTTTCCAAGATGTCTGTAAGTAAAAAATAATAGGCAGGCCCGCTCCCACTAATAGAGGTAACAGCGTCCATAAAATCTTCACTGACCTCTATAACCTCTCCGAGAGATAAAAAAATCCTGCGAGCCATGCGTATATCCTTCTCTTGTGCGGATCTGCCGAGTGTAATTGCAGAGATACCCTTACCTACTATGGCAGGCATATTCGGCATTACCCTTATAACCCTTGCCTTGCCTAAAATATTTTCTATATATTCGGTTGTCACGCCGGCAGCTATTGAAATAATAAGTTTATTTTTCACAAACGGCGATATCTCATTTAAGACACAGGCAATATCCTGCGGCTTTACAGCAATAACTATTGTATCTGAACGTTTGACGAGATCTACATTGCCTTCTCTAGCGACTGATATGCCTTTAACCTTCTTCAGGTGTACTTTACTAAGGGCAATATCGCTTATTAGAACCCCTTTATTATTCAGCCGTAATGCAATGGCCATACCCATATTCCCCGCACCAATTATCCCTATCTTCTCCACCTTCTCCTCCAAATAAGGCTAGGCTTGATGAGCTTCTAATTTACTATTAAATTAACCCTTGCCTTTGGCTCGGGAACACAGCCTTCAGGCTGTCTTTCTGCATTACACCCTGAAGGGTGGGTTCCTGCGAGGCCTTTTGAAATTCCGTATAACAAGTTAAAAATACTCTGACCACAGAGACTGTATCTTTGATATAAGCCTTCCAGCCAGGCTATCTGCGCTGGAGATATCTCTTTTTTTGTTCTCCAGTCTCTTATATGCCCCATACCTAACCAGGCCAAGGCTGCACGCAAAAGAGGCGACGGTGAAATCCTTTGCGTTTTTTATCCTTCCCATATCTACAGGCACCCCGAAAACATCCTCTACGACCTCAATAAATCCGTCCATCTTAGATATCCCGCCTACAACTGATATATGCGGGGCCCTTTTTGACTTCTTCAAAAAAGGTTCTATCTTCTTATAAACCTCCTGCACGATCTCCTCTGTTTTTGGAAACAACAGATTAGAAATCTCTCGCTTTGATATAAGCCTATCCTTATGGCCTTCTTCAAAAGAACAGGCCCCGACACCAGTATCGTTAGAATCTACCCAGCTTCCCCCCGATCTTTTACGATCAGACTGAGCATTTCTGTAGCCGGGGCCCGCCTTATCTTTTAAATACGGAATCAGGATAGGAGTCTCGTCCAATCCCTGATTAAACCTGCCAACAATGCCATGCCTCACTAGTAATTCCTCTGCCTCTTCAAACATTATCATTAATCTATCCTGAAAGACCTGAGTAAGGTCATCGCTCCCAAATGGAAAATAAAAACAATCCCTTAATCTGCCATCCATAAATAATGTCGCCTCTGTAAGGTCTTTGCCAACATCTACAACTACTGAGCCTTCCTGCAATTCCTTCTGGTCAAAGATAGCAAGGCCTGTTGCTGCTCCTGCAGTAACTATATCCTCCACCTCATAACCAGCCACGTTAACAGCCTTTGTGATATTCTGCAATATACTTACAAGAGAGGTGATGATATTCAGCTCAACGTCAAGCCTTGACCCAAATAGCCCTAATGGCTCATTTATCTCTATTTTATCGTCTATATAAAATCGCTCCAGGATAAGGTGTATTACTTCTCTATCAAGTGACATGGCTATAAGCCTTGCTGATTCTATGCACCTTTTTATATCGTCTCTGGTAATCTCGCTGGGCCTATCCGAGATATGAATAGAACCCCGACTTTTAAATGTCCGTATATGCGCTCCGGAGATATTGGTAATTACTTTTTTTACGCGGCATTGTGACTGTGTCTCTGCCTTAGTTACGGCATCCTCTATTGCATCTGACAATTGATCGAGATTTAGGACCACCCCCTTGGAAAAACCCTTTGTGACAGAATCTGAAAGGCCTAAAATCTTTTCTTCTGATTGGACATACTGTGCGATCAATGTCCTGATTGAAGAAGTTCCTATGTCTAAGCCGCAGATAATATCCGGACGCATATTTCAGCGAGGCCCTAATATCGGGTCATCAAAACGCAAGTCAATGTATTTAAATCTACTGATGTCAGAATTAAGCTGACCTATCAATGTTGCAAGAAGAGACAATCTGTTACTAAAATCTGAATTCCCTATCTTTATCTCCACATTAATCGATTCAAGGAAAAATGTTATATTGCCGGGGTCTGTAATGTCCACTATCTTCACTTTATACTGAGATAGGCCTTCTATAGAACGCATTTCTTCGATAAGACTCAGGGACTTTTTGAGATTCTCTTTTGTAAATTCAGAGATATGGCCCTTTGCAAGATTTATGCCTATCCCGCTAATAATGGGTAAGTTTTGGTCTGGAAAGTTTTTCACATCTGGAAGAAGAACGCCCTCTTCATCTACAGGGTAATACCTATCTGAACGTATCTGTGCTATTGCCTTACGTTCCGACGCCTCCACTATAAATTTATTTGGAAGGATCCTCTTCACTACTATATCTTTAAACTCAGGATGGCTAAGTTCTACCTTCTCTCTAAAATCCTCCAAGTTGACTAAAAAAATATTTGTGCCAACTATACTTTTACCGTCAATATCGTTTAGAGGTAAATCCTTGATATTGCCGTTAACATCACAAAGCCTTATATCTATTGCTTTAATTAAAAAAGATTCTGAATCCACAAACATATATTTAAGACTTACAAGTCCGATGCCAATAAAGGCCAAAAGAAAAACAACTATAATAAGTTTTATAAGGCCTCTGAGGTTAAGCGTGGATCTATTTGAAAATAAGATGCCTTTATTTTTAAAATGCCCTCGTTGTTTCTTCAGCCTTATCATAATGCCGACTTCAAAATCTTTAACACGAGCTGTCCAAAATCAATGCCAACTGACTTGGCTGCCATTGGGAGTAAACTAGTCTCTGTAAGCCCAGGCACGGTATTAACCTCAAGCACCACAGGCAATCCATTAGTTTTCAATATCATATCAACTCGGGAAAAACAGCGTGCCCCGAGGGCATTGTGGACCTTAAGGGCAATCTCTTGGCAATTTTTGTATTCCTCTTTATGTATCTCAGCAGGCACCCTGTATTCAGTAAGGCCTCTTTGATACTTAGATTCAAAATCAAAGAATCTATTTTTTGGCAGTATTTGAATAACCGGCAAGGCAATATCGTCTAATATACCTACAGTTACCTCCTGTCCTGCCACGTATTCTTCTATAATCGCTTTATCTCCAAATTCAAAAGAGCTGTCAATGGCCGCTAATAAATCCGCCTCCCTATCAACTATGGAAAGCCCTATACTTGAGCCTTCATTAGAAGGTTTTATAACAAGAGGTGAGCCTAATTCTTTAAAATATACATTGGCCCCATCGCCCTTGTCAAGGCCTCTCTTATGCACTACTATATGCCTCGGTGTATGTATATTAATTGACTTAAAGATATCCTTTGAGCTAACCTTATCCATGCCCAATCTAGAAGATTCCACTCTACTGCCTGTATATGGAATACCCAGATATTCTAATATCTCCTGCATTGAACCATCTTCTCCAAACTTACCATGAAGCGCAATAAATGCAATATCTATATTATATGACCGGAGCAGCTGTATTACAGATTCTCTGTAACCATTCATAGTTTCTGCCTTCCTCAACTCAATAGGAATAGTATTTATTTTTTTGGTCTCTAATGCACGGCAAACTGCATTCCCTGATTTTATAGAGATATCCCTCTCAGAAGAAGGCCCGCCCATAAGGATGCCAACCCGCTTTGTCCCGATATCACTAGTCATATAATCTTCAACTCTAACTCTAATTCTACGTTAAACCTCTCCCTGACGCTATCCCTGGCTGATTTAATTAATGCCAGTACATCTTCTGATGTGGCTCCGCCCAGATTGACAATAAAATTTGCATGTGCCCCTGAAATCTCAGCATTGCCTATCCTCTTGCGTTTGAGTCCGCAGCGTTCTATTAACATGCCGGCAGTATCACCATATGATGGGTTCTTAAACACGCTTCCGGCCGACGGAAACTTCAATCTATTAATCCACTCACGCCTTTTCATATAACTATTTACCCTATCGATGATAGAATCCTTGTTGCCTTTTTCCAGTCTTATCCTGGCCCCCAAAATACATTTGTCTCTTAGTCCAGATGAACGATATGAAAAGTCTATCTCTTCTTTTTTCAAGACCAATTTATCCTTATTCTTCAAGTCTATAATTTCCACATCTACTATTACATCCTTTATTTCTCTCATAACATTAGAATCATTTATATCGCGGGTGCCGGCATTCATAAATACCGCACCTCCAAATGAGCCAGGAATACCTGACAAAAATTCGCAGCCTCCGAGTCCCAGGCCGGCGCACTTCTTTACCAATGAATATAACGAAAGGGATGCCCCTATCTTGAGCTCTTTATTATTTTCAATTTCAATATAACTAAAGGCCCTGCCTAAATTCATAACTACACCATCGAACCCCTTGTCCTGTGCCAGGATATTGCTGCCTCTACCGATTATAGCCAATGCCTTATTCTTGGCCTCCTTAAAAGAAATAGCTTCCATGACATCGTCAAGACTCTCGGCTTCTAAAAAACAAAATGCAGGGCCGCCTATCCTCAAGGTCGTCGCTTGCGATAAGGGCCTTCCGTATTCATACCTCACTATCAGGCCCTCCTTAAGGCCTTTATAATTTTCTCAGGCAACTCACCTATATCTCCGGCCCCCAGGATAAAAACCGCATCTCGCGGCCTTACAATATCCTTTAGGTACCCAACTACGTCCTCCTTAGCCACAAAGTGAACATCCTGATGGCCGCATTTTTTTATGCCCTCGCACAGATCCTGGGAGGTAACACCATCTATTGGTTTTTCGTGTGCAGGATAGATATCAGTAACAATCACATGGTCTGCCTGGTTAAAGCACCTTCCAAACTGTTCCCTTAAATACCTTGTCCTTGAATATCTATGCGGCTGAAACACAGCAACAATCCGCTTGCCAGAATCCTCCAGTGTCTTCAATGTTGCAATTATCTCTGTAGGATGATGTGCATAATCATCAATAATAAGTATATCTGAGTCAAGGCGTGAGACAGTAAATCTCCTCTCTGCTCCTTTAAAATTAGATACCGCATCTCTTATGATTGAAAAATCTATCCCCAGGTCCATTGCAAGGCCTATCGCAGCGAGAGCATTCAAGATGTTGTGTATCCCTATAATTGAAAGTCTTACGCTCCCCATTAATCTATCTTTAAATATCAGGTTAAACTTGGAGCCATCAAGGCCTAATAGTTCCACCTCTTCTGCCCTCACATCTGCCCCGTCTGAAAAACCGTAGCGTATAATCCTTTTACCAGTATCTTTTATGATGGCCATTAGATAGGCATCATCAGCACACACAAAGGCACAGCCATCCTCCCTTGTATTGTCTATAAACCTTGCATACGCCTTTAACACATTATCCATATTGCAGTAAAAATCCATATGTTCCATATCCACATTGGTGCTAATGGTGTAAAGCGAGTTTAATAAAAGAAAGGAGCCGTCTGACTCATCGGCCTCTGTTACGACCATATGGCCCTGGCCACAACGGGCGTTTCCCTTAAGAAACTCCACATCTGCTCCTATAAATACAGTGGGGTCAAGGCCGGCTCTAATCAAGATATAGGAGATTAGAGATGTTGTTGTGGTCTTGCCGTGCGCCCCAGAAATTGCCACTATATCCTTATTGCCCATCAGCATATTCAAGGCCTCAATGCGGCGTAAGGCAGGTATCTTTCTGCGGTATGCCTCTCTTAACTCCACATTGTCCTCTCTAATACACGACGAATATACAACATAGTCAACGTCGTTTATATTTCCTGCAGAATGAAATATCTCTATATGGATACCGAGGGCCTCAAGTCTATCAGTAACCTTGGTCCTTTTAATATCAGAGCCCTGGACAGAATATCCCCTGTAATGAAATACCTCAGCAAGGCCGCTCATACCGGCCCCGCCTATGCCTATAAAATGAATCCTTTTATTCCCTTTCACACAATCAACTCCTTGAGCAATATATCACATGCGTCTTTATAATTATTTGTTTTTACGCTGCCAGACATGTGAGATAATATTTCCCTGTCCATGAATGTCGCAATATGGCCGCATAATAGCGTTGGCGAAAGCCTCTCTTCATCAATCAATACAGCCAGGCCAATGTCATTTAAAATTTTTGCATTAAGTCGCTGGTGCGCACGTGCATGTGGATAGGGAACCAGGATGCAGGGCTTGGCCATATATAACAATTCTGAAACCGTAGTAGCGCCTGCACGCGCGATTACAAAATCGCTCTCATTATAAAGCCTATCTATATCTACTACAAAGGAAAATATCTTTGCCTTTATATCTTCATCACGATACGCAGCCACTACCTTATCCTTCTCATCGTATCCTGATATGTGGATAATCTCCAATATCTTTTTCTTGTCATCCCTGAGTAAACCCACGGCCACAGGTGTAATCTCATTCAATATATGAGAACCTTGACTGCCGCCCATAACCAATAATGTAAACCTATAGCTGGGTGCTTTCTCTTTCTTCTTTAGCCCGCGCCGTAAAGGATTTCCAGAGACTATAATTTTTTGCTCAGATCTTCTCAGATATTCTCTGGTCTCGGCAAATCCCAATGCAATTCTATCAACAAATCTAGAGAGGGCCATATTTGTCCTGCCAGGATACACATTCTGCTCGTGGATAATAGTCTTAATGTTGAATAACGCCGCTATCAATAAAATAGGGCCGGATACATATCCGCCAAAACCAATAACTGTAGAGGGCCTAAGGCATAAGAGTAAAAATAAAGACTTTATGGTGCCGATTATTAGCCTTGCTGTGAAATTTAAAATATAAAGAGGGGTTGCTGCCTGGGTCCCGATAATAGGTAAGGTATAAAACTTCATAGCATTTTGTTCAAGTATAGCCCTGTCCTGTTTTCTGGTAGATGTTATAAATCTAACATCCCCCGAGTTCCGCAATTTAATCTCTTCTGCCAGCCTGATAGCCGGAAATAGATGTCCTCCTGTGCCTCCTGCAACAATAAATATCCTCATACCTCGTCTCTAACTTCACACTTTGTGCAATGCACAAAATGTGAAGTTATTTAGCTTGCCTATCTTTTCGCGATATTAAGCAGAAGTCCTACGCCAACGAGATTAAAAACAAGCGCACTGCCTCCATAGCTTATAAAAGGCAATGGCAATCCCTTTGTAGGTATTGCACCTGTTGCAACAGCTATATTTATCGCTGCCTTCAGCCCAACGCTAACAGTCAAACCAAGCGCCAAAAACTTGCCAAATAAATTCCTTGCGTTTATGGAAATCCTTATACCCTCTAATACAAATATGCTGAATAAAATAACAATACCGAGGGTCCCAATAAGCCCGAGTTCCTCTCCAATAACTGAAAATATAAAATCCGTATGGCCCTGGGGAAGATAAAAAAGTTTCTGCCTGGAAGACCCCAGCCCTAAACCAAAAACCCCTCCTGAACCCAGCGCCAAAAACGATTGTATTATCTGGAAACCAGAGCCTTGTGCATCACCCCAGGGGTCAAGATATCCAATGACCCGCTTTAAGCGATACGGGACCTTGAGTATCAATAAATACAGCGCTGGGACAAACATAACGATAAAAGGCAGAAAATGCATCACCCTTGCGCCGGCAACAAACAGCATAATAATAGATACTGCCAAAAGCATAACGGCGCTGCCAAGGTCTGGCTGAAGAAGTATCAATGCGATCATAACACCTGAAATGGTCAAAGGCGGCATAAACCCATAAAAAAAATTCTTAATATAGGCCTGTTTCCTCTCTAAAATATCTGCGAGGTAAATGATTAAAAATAAACCTGCGAATTCTGATGGCTGGAATCCGATATTCCAAAATTTAATCCACCTTTTAGCCCCGCCTGCAATATGACCGATGCCGGGTAGAAACACAAGGAGTAGACCTATGATTCCAGCAAGGAGCAAGATCTTAGCGTATTTTCTTATTTGATTATAATCTAATTTAACTACAACTGAGGCAAGCAGAAGGCCTATAATAAAATGTAGTATGTGCCTCTTCAGATAGTATGCGCTATCATTAAATTTTTCATACGCATAGGAACTGGATGAAGAATAAACCATAACAATTCCTATGCACACAAGCGCTGTCGTTACTATTAAAAGTTTCTGGGCTTGCCTTTTCATAGATACAATGACTTCATAATCTCCTTAAAGGCCCTGCCGCGCTCTTCATAACTTCTAAACATATCAAAGCTTGAACAGCCTGGGGAGAGCAGGATCTTAAAACCAGCCTTGGCCTTCTCAAATGCCTTATGTACAGCACAATACAAATCCTCTTCTTGAAGAACCTCTCCAAATGGAGATATAGTTTCCTTAATCATGGAACGTGCCTCCCCGATAGCAATAACGAGCGCCACCTTTTTCTCTATAAGATCCTTCAATCTTTCAAAATCTCCGCCTTTATACCGGCCGCCCATAATCAAAATAATTCTGCCATCTAAAGACCTTAAGGCCCATTCTACGCTTGAGACGGTGGTCGCCTTTGAATCATTTATAAAAGCGACTCCACCTACATCCCCGACATATTCCAATCTGTGTTCTATGCCTTTAAATCTTGAGATAACATCCAGCATTAGCTCTTCGCTTACGCCTTCTATGGAGGCCAGAGACATGGCTGCCAAATAATTCTCATTTTTTATATTGTAGCGCCTTCCAAAATTTTTAAATTCGTCAAAGAATTCAACCGTGGTTTTTACCTGCCGGGAGAGCGCCCTAAGCCTCGGGTCCTTCCCATTCAAAAACACAAGGCCGTCATTATCCTGATTAGAGAATATTCGCGACTTAAAAGATATATATTCGTCCATTGTCTTATGCCTATCCAGGTGATTCTCTGAAATGTTCAATATAATGCTATGCCTTGGTTTAAAATATTTTATTCTTTCAAGTTGAAAAGAGCTGACCTCCGCTACAACTATAGAATCCTTCTTGATCCTTTTCACCTCGCCGCTCAGCGGATTGCCTATATTGCCGCAAACGATGGCATCAAGGCCAGCCTTAACTAACATCTCTCCTATTAATGTGGTAACAGTAGTCTTGCCGCTTGTTCCTGTTACGGCAATAATAGGCGCAGCGCAAAGCGAATATCCAAGTTCCAACTCGCTTATTACAGGGATATTCATCTCTTCCGCCAATTTTATTGCCAGGGAATCGCTTCTAACCCCAGGACTTACAACTACAAGCTCTGCATCCTGCATCAGCCCTCTTGTATGGCAGCCAAGCTCGGCATTGCATCCGTGGACAATTCCATCCTTAACCAGTGTGTTGAAGGCAGAGCTTGTATCAATATCATCCCTTATCTCTGTAATAAAGATGGTTTCACCCTGCTCTGCAAGTATCCTTGCAGCTGCCATGCCGCTCTTACCAAGACCTACAACTACTACCTTCTTCATTGTAAGGACTGTAACCGGTGAGTTATCAGGGGTAATATTGCTTCTCTAAGGCCAGCGGGTCCTGCCACCGCTGACACCCTGCTTGTCCTCGCTATCGCTTGCGGTCAAGCAGGGAACCTGTCAGCGGCGTCACCCGCTGGCTAACAGGAACCCAGCCTTCAGGCTGTCTGCGCGATGTAACCCTTTACCCCCTCCTAACTCACCCATTACTAAGGACTTAACTTCACCCTTGACATCTTCGATGTCAAGGGCTTATTTTGTGAAATTAAGCTATCTCAACTTTAGCGTAGCGAAGCTGAGAAGCAAAAGGATTACAGCTATAATCCAGAATCGGACTATTACCTTTGGCTCTGGCCAGCCGCACATCTCAAAATGGTGGTGGATGGGCGCTATTTTAAAAATCCTTTTACCTCTTAATCTGAATGACATTATCTGTATTAAGACAGATAATGTCTCCACCACAAATATGCCCCCGATTAAAAGCAGCACAATCTCTTTTTTAACAAATACGGCCACGGTGCCGATTGCCCCGCCTAACGAAAGCGCCCCTGTATCACCCATAAATATGGATGCAGGAAATGCATTGTACCACAAAAACCCCAGCCCTGCCCCTACAATAGCGGCACAAAAAACAGTAAGCTCGCCTGCCTGAGGATGATGGTAAATACCAAGGTATTCTGCAAAATTGGCATGGCCGGCTACATAACTCATACCAGCATAAGCAACGGCAGCCAGAATAATACACCCTATTGCAAGCCCATCAAGCCCATCTGTTATATTGACCGAATTCGACGACGCTGTTATAACAACAATTACAAAAGGTATATAAAAAATACCCAGATCTATTGCTATGTCCTTAAAAAATGGTATTTCCAGAATACCTGTAGTGCTCGGATTCATATATAAAAATAATCCTATAACATATCCAATTACAATCTGACAAAAAAGTTTTGTCCTTTTGCTGAGGCCTCTCTTGCACGATTTAGAACGTGACATAAGTTTCTTATAGTCATCTAAAAGTCCAACACCGCCAAGCCATATAATTACCAAAAGAGCCAAAAGCACAAAACTATTTCTTATATCAGCCCAGAGGATTGTTGCCGAGCATACGCCTAATAAAATCAAAATGCCGCCCATTGTAGGGGTGCCTTCTTTCTTCTTGTGCAGGTCATATAGGTCTGGACATTCCTTTTTTCTAAGTGTCTCTCCTATATTAAATGTCTGCAATCTTTTAATTATCAGCGGGGCCAAAAGAACGGTTATTAGAAATGCGGTAATACTTGCGAATGCCGCCCTGAACGTTATATATCTAAATACATTGAAAATAAAAAAATAATCCTTAAGAGGGTATAATAAGTAATATAACATTTTTTATAATATTGTAATCGCGAATGCTGTAATGCATTTATTTTTCTAACGGTGTAAACTGTGTCTCCAGCTCCTCTACTATCTGTTCCATCCTCATTGCGCGAGAGCCCTTTACCAGAATAGTATCTCCTTTTTTAATTAGAGTCGGCACTGCCTCGCATGCCTCTCTTGTAATATTACATAACTTTATCTTTTTCTGGCTCATCCCTGCCTCCTGCGCCCCAGCTGCAATGTGCTCGGCGAGCTTACCTACAGCTACGATTAGGTCAACCCCTGATTGCGCTGCCTGTCTTCCAACAAGATGATGAAATCTCCCTGATAGGCTGCCTAATTCCAACATATCGCCGGCTATAAGTATCTTCCTGCCATCCGTTGAAAGATCGCTCAATGCCTCTATTGCCTCCTTCATTGACAAAGGATTAGAATTATAGGAATCATTTATTATCTTTATATCTCCGACCTTCCTTACCTCCATTCTCATATTTGGCAATCTAAACTCGCTTAAGGCCTCTTTTATATCGCCAATGTCTACTCCAAAATCCCAGGTGGCTGCTATCGCCCCCAGGGCATTATATACATTATGGCGGCCAACGACAGGTATAGCAATATCCCACTTTCCATTCAATCTAAATCTTATACCCTCAGGTTCAAAAAAAATATTATCTGCATAAAAATCAAGGCCTTTATCAAGCCCAAACCGTATTGTTTCAAAATCAGTATTTAAATACTTCAAGAATTCATCATCGGCATTAATCGCGACCTTGGCGTCCTTCTCTAGGTATTCCAGTATCTCACATTTAGCCTTCATCACAGTATCGGTGTCTTTCAGATACTCTAGGTGCGACGGGCCTATATTCGTAATGACCGCCCTTGTCGGCCGCGCTATCTCTGAAAGGCGGCCTATCTCTCCCAGATGATTCGTACCCATCTCCAAGACAGCAATCTTGTGCTCGGAAGTAAGCCTCATAAGTGTAATAGGGACGCCGATCTGATTGTTCTCTGTGCCAAAATTTTTCAAGATATTCATCTTTTTGGCAAGTATGGCGCTTATCATCTCCTTTGTAGTAGTCTTGCCGTTAGAACCTGTAATACCTATCAAAGGAATATTAAACCTAGATCTATGAAAATTTGCAATGTCGCCCAGTGCAACTATACTATTATGCACACATACGACCGAGACATCTTGTGTATTGAAATTTGCATTAGTTATACAGCCTTCCTGTATAAGTACACAACCCGCCCCTTTTGAAATCGCATCTAATATAAAATTATGGCCATCGAACCTCTGCCCTTTTATGGCGGCAAAAAGCTCACCGCCTTTCAAACGGCGCGTATCAGTAGACAGACCTGTCAAGATATCATCCTCATTCCCAGATAGAAGCCTTCCTCTGGTAGAAATCAAGACATCCTTGACTGTAAACATATGTTCTTCTCCTTTAAAATTTTTTTCGCCACTTCCCTGTCATCAAAAGGCACGGTGGCATCCTTAAATATCTGATATGTCTCATGGCCTTTACCTGCAATAAGTACGATATCGCCTTC